>JAITHR010000094.1 GCA_031279895.1 Spirochaetaceae bacterium | reverse complement strand
GGCGGCGGGGTAATCTGGTACCATACCGGCTATGGAAACAATCAAATTGGTTGGTATCGGGCTTATCCTGGGTATCGCAAATGTTATTCCGGGGGTTTCAGGCGGAACGGTCGCGGTGGTGTTTCAGATATACGACCGCCTTATCGCCGTCATCACGCCGGATATGAAGAAAATCGCCGGCGCGTGGAAGTTCTGGCTTCCGCTGGGCGCGGGCGCCGCGGGGGGCGTCGTGTTTCTAAGCGCCGTTATGACGGCGCTCTTTGCCCGTCATCCGATCCCCACGAACTGGTTCTTTATCGGGGTTGTTCTGGGAAGCGTCCCGATGCTGTACCCCAAGATACACGCGCCCGCGGCGGCGCTCCCCGACCTTCCCGGCGCGCTCTGGTGTTTCGCGGGCCTTGGGGTCATGGTTCTTATGAAGGTTCTGCGGGTTTCCGACGAAAGCGCCGTGTATACGTCCCTTACGCCGGCGCGTTCGGTGCATCTTTTCTCCGGCGGGCTGGCCGCTGCCGGCGCCATGCTTATTCCGGGGATTTCCGGTTCTTTCCTGCTCCTTGCCATGGGGCTGTACCCGACGGTTATTCGGGGCATAGCGGACTTCAATATACCCCTCCTTATTCCCGCGGCCCTCGGTGTCGGCGCGGGGCTTTTCTCCGGCGCCGCGCTGGTTCGGCTTCTCCTGCGCAGAGCGCCGCGCCAAACCTACGCGGCGGCGCTTGGCCTTGTGGCCGGCTCCGCCCTGGCGCTCCTCCCGCGTGAAGGCTTGGGCTCAGGCGTAACGGCGCTTGTTTCTCTCGCAAGCCTCCTTGCCGGAAGCGTAGCCTCCGCCCGTCTCCGACGGTTCCATAAGCTTCCTGATACGCGCCCCTAAGCGGATGACGACTGCTTTGAGTCCCTTAGCATGACGCTTATGAAGCCGTCGGAGACGGGCCGCGCCTGGGCTGTGCAAGCCCCCTAACCGGACAAGGTGTTGCACTACTTTGAAGCAACAGGCGGCCATGCTAGAACAGCCGGAGGCTGCGGAGGCTGCGCGAAGCGTAGCCGCGCCTAGTCAGTATTAAGCCCCCTAACCGGACAGGGTGTTGCACTACTCGGAAACAACACGCGGCCATGCTGAAACCGTCGGAGACGGGCCGCGCCTACGCAGCAGCCAGCCCGCTTACCGGACAGGGTGTTGCACCGCTTTGAAACAACAGGCGGCCATGCTGGAACAGCCGGAGGCTGTGCTGAAACAGCCGGAGGCTGCGGCCATGCTGTGCCGCCCGCCGCCGGCGGGTTGACGGGAGGGGTGGGGAGGGGCTATGGTTGATACTATAGTTTCTTACGTTATAAAAAATAAGGAGTAACGAATGAACGTACACAAAATTGTTTTGGCCGCGCTGATACCGCTGGGGTTGCTCGGCGCCTGTAAAAAAGAAGCGCGGACCGGAGGCCAGGAGCCGGCGGAGGCGGTCGTCCCCTCGCGGGTGCGCATGGCCACAGGCGGCAATACCGGAACCTACTACGCCTTCGGCACCGCGGTAGGGCAGATCCTGAGCGACCAGACCGCGATACCTATCACGATCCAGTCAACCGGCGCGTCCAAAGCGAATATCCAGCTTATCGCCGCAGGCGAGGTGGAGATAGCGATCGTGCAGAACGACGTTATGTACTACGCCTACGAGGGGGTCGACCTCTTTAACGGGGAGAAAATCACCGACTTCTCGACCATGGCGGCGCTCTATGCCGAAGTCTGCCAGGTCGTGGCCAACCCCGCGTCCGGCATTGCCGGCATCGGGGACCTCCGGGGCAAGAACGTGTCCGTCGGCGACGCGGGAAGCGGCACCGAGTTCAACGCCCGCCAGATACTGGAAGCCTACGGGATTACCTTTAACGATATTCAAAAACAGAACCTGAGTTTCGGCGCGTCTGCGGACGCGATGAAAGACGGCAAAATCGACGCCTTCTTCTGCGTCGCAGGCGCCCCCACTACCGCGGTAACGGACCTTTCGATTACCAAAGATATTGCCGTGCTTACGGTTGACGACGAACGCGCCGGAGAGATCATCGAAAAGTATCCCTTCTATACCCGGTTTGCCATTCCCGCCGGAACCTATCGGGGTATCGGTCAGGAGGTGAAAACGCTGGCGGTAAAAGCGACGTTTATCGTAAGCGAAAAGCTTTCGGAAGACACGGTGTACCGGCTTACGAAGACCCTCATTGAAAGCCGCGAGGCCGTGGCCCAGGCCCACGTCAAAGGCGCGGAGCTCTCTCCCGCCTACGCGGTAAGCGGCATTTCCGTGCCTTTCCACAAGGGGGCGGAGCGGTACTTCCGGGAAATCGGGGCCATCCGGTAAGAAGCCGTGAAGATACGGCGGCGGCGCGTCATCGTGCGTAACGCCGTCATTGCCGCGCTTCTTATCGCCGGTTGCGGTGCGGCGCGCAAAGACAACACGCTGCTCCGTATCCGCGACGCCGCTTCCGGCAGCGTGTACGCCCGGTGGCCGATACAAGACGGGGATACCTTTACCATCGAGTTCGTCCATTCGGTCCATAAAACGCCGGTGCGGGAAACGTTTGCGGCTGCAGGCGGGGAAATCCGTCCGATAGCAAGCCGGTTTTCCTCGTCCGGCGCCGGCATGGACCCCGACGCGACTACGGGGCGGCGCGTTACGCGGGACGGGGAGTTCTTCGTTATCACCGGCTTTACCGAGTCCTACGGGGAACTCCGTTACATCGTGGGAACCGTTTATGACCATGTATTCTCTATGTATAATAGAAAAAAGAAAACGTATGAAACCATCAGCCTGCGGGATCTGTGCGGGAAAAACGCCCATATAACGATTACCGTGGGGAAAACGCAAAAAAGAGGATGCTATGACAACTGAAACCGATTCCGGCGCGCCCGCCGCGCTCAGGGAGGAAGAAACCGCGGACCTTATCGCCCAGTTTGACCGCGAGTCCAACGTGCGCCGGTTTTCCGGCGTGAAAGACTATATCGTAAAGGGGCTCCTCCTGCTTTTTACGGCCTATGTATTCTGGGTTACGATTATCGCTAAGCTTCCCGAACAGATTATCCGGTGCGTCTTTCTGGGGATACTGGTATTCATCGGCTATATCCTCTACCCCATCCGCAAAAGCATGACCAAGCGGGAAAACCACGTGGCGGTGTACGATATAATGCTAGGCGTCCTGGGCGGCGCGGCCTTCTTCTATTACGCGGTACACTTCGAGGCTATCATAGCCCGGGCCATTCTCCTCAAACCCCTGGATATTGCCATGGGGGTTATGGGCATCGTACTCCTTGCCGAGCTGTGCCGCCGCGTGGTGGGCATCCCCATTCTGGTCGTCGGCGGCGGCTTTATCACCTACGCGGTTGTCGCGGGGTTTTCCCTCAAGCGGATAATCCACCAGTTATTCTATACCACAGACGGCATTATCGGCACGCCTATCGGGGTCTGTTCCACCTTCATCGTGCTGTTCATATTTCTCGCCTCGTTTCTGGAAAAATCCGGCATCGCCTCTTTCTTTATAGACCTGGCCAACGCGGTGGCGGGCTTCGCGTCAGGCGGGCCCGCAAAGGTGGCGGTTATCGCAAGCGCGCTGAGCGGTATGTATTCGGGAAGTTCCGTGGCAAACACGGTGGGATCGGGAAGCGTTACGATTCCGGTTATGAAAAAGACCGGCTATAAACCGGAGTTCGCCGCGGCGGTGGAAGCCGCTGCCTCCACCGGCGGCCAGATTATGCCTCCTATTATGGGGGCCGCGGCCTTTCTCATGGCGGAGCTTACCGGTATTTCCTATCCGGTTATCGCGGTTTCCGCCATACTGCCGGCGGCGCTCTATTTTACCGGCATCTTTCTTATGATTCACTTTGAGGCGAAGAAACTGGGGCTTGAAGGGCTTCCGCGGGATTCTATCCCGAACTTCTGGAAGCTCTTCAAAGCAAAAGGCTACCTCTTCCTGCCTATCGCGGTGCTGGTCGGCTCCATGACCTTGGGGCGCACGCCGGCGTACTCGGCGTGTTTCGCCATTGTAACCGCCGTCGCGGTCAGTATGGTTCGTAAAGAGACGCGCTTCAGCCCCGCGACCTTTATCGAAGCGCTTGCGAACGGCGCCCGGAATACCATCGGGGTTGCGATGGCCTGCGCCGTGGCCGGCGTGGTGGTGGGTATCGTGTCCCTCACGGGCCTTGGGCAGATACTCATCTCCATGCTCCTTTCGGTGGCAAGCAGCAGCCTCTTCCTCGCGCTGTTTCTCACCATGATCGCCTGCCTCATTTTAGGCATGGGCATACCCACCACCGCAAACTACGTGATCATGGCCACCATTACCGCGCCGATTGTGGTTCGCATGGGGGTTCCGATTCTGGCGGCGCATATGTTCGTCTTCTACTTTGGGATTGTGGCGGACATTACCCCGCCGGTGGCGCTGGCCGCCTACGCGGGTTCGGCCATTGCCAAGTCGAACCCCATCAGGACCGGCGTGAACGCCACGCGCCTTGCGATTACCGCGTTTATTATCCCCTATATCTTCGTGTACAGCCCGTCCATGCTTTTTATCGAAACCACGCCGTTACAGGTAATCCAGATTGTTATTACCTCCTGTATCGGGATGTTCGGTCTTGCCATAGGCATTGAGGGGTATATGCTCAAACGCCTGCCGGTATTCGAGCGGATTCCGGCTGTCGCGGGCGGGCTGTTCCTCATCCATCCGGGGCTGGCAACGGACCTTGCGGGCTTCGGCCTTATCGCCCTTGTGGTGCTGCTCCAAATCATAACGCGCAGGCGAACCTAACCGTCTCCGACGGCTTCATAAGCTTCCGGCGGTGCGGCTCAAAGCGGGCGGGGTCCGCTTACAGCCGCCTCCGGCCCGCCTCCGACGGTTCCATAAGCTTCCTGCGAAGCGGCCCGCCTCCGGCGGTTCTATAAGCCGTCTCCGACGGTTCCATAAGCTTCCTGCGAAGCGGCTCAAACCAGGCGCAGTCTGCTTCGGGGCGCGATTCAGGAAGCTTATGAAGCCGCCGGAGGCGGTTGTGGAATTGGCGTTTGTTGGATATTATTATGCCGCAGGCCGCGGGGAACCCCGTTGCGCCGCAAACGTCTATTACGCAAGGAAACCACACCAACTATGAAATGGGAAAAAAAAGAAATACCGCAGGACATGGTAAAACAGATAGCCGCTAAATATGGATGCGACCTCCTTACGGCCTCTATTCTCGTGCGCCGGGGGTTTGTCAGGGGAGAGGAAATCCGGTATTTTCTTGAGGCCGATCCCGGTCATTTACGCAACCCCTTCGAGCTTCCCGGCATGGAAGACGCGGTAGACCGAATCCTCGCGGCAAAGGAGGAGGGGGAAAAAGTGCTTGTCTTCGGGGATCGGGACGTGGACGGGATTACCAGCACGGTGCTTCTCGTCGATTTCCTGCGCCGTCAGGGGCTTGACCCGCTCTGGCGCCTTCCGGTGCAGGACGAACCCTACGGGCTTTCACAGGACGCGGTGGAATCTTTCGCACGGGAAGACGGGACCCTTATCATCACCGTAGACTGCGGCATCTCCAATCACGCCGAAATCGACCGCGCCCGCGAACTCAACGTGGATGTCATCGTTACGGACCACCATAACCCGCAGGAGGAACTCCCCCGCGCCCTCGCCGTGGTCAACCCGAAACTCGCCGCCTCAACGTACCCCTTTCGGGAACTGTGCGGGTGCGGCGTGGTCTACAAACTGGTCTCGGCCCTGCGCTTCGCCCTTAAAACCGAGCTTTACGGCCAGTCCCTCTGCCTCCTTAACTGCCGTCCGGCACACGACGCCTATATCATCGAGATCGCCAAGATGCGGAACCTCGCGGTTACGGACACGCTGTTTGAGACCGTGGTTCCGGGCATGGTAAAGATAACCGAAACGCGGCTTCCCCGCTTCCTTGAGGGGCAGCAGATATTTGTCTGGGACGCGAAACTCCAGTCTTCCCTTCTGGCCAGGATTTTCGGGAACGCGCTTCAGGTGGAGATGATGGACGCGGCGCCGGAGATCGGCAAGGAAATCCCCCACGCCGCGGGCAAGTCCCTCCTGCGCCTGCGGGAGGTCTCCAAAATCGCCAAATACTCCTCTGAAGACATACGGGAACTTGACGTGTTTGTGAACCTCTTTACTTCTTTTATACGAAGGCGGGAGCGGCTTTTTACCTCTGAGGACAGCGCGGATTTGCAGCTCGCCGCGCTGGGAACCATCGCGGATATTATGCCCCTGAAAGACGAAAACCGCATCATAGTCCGGTGCGGGCTTGCGGCGCTTCAGGAAAAGCCCCGTGTAGGGGTCTCGGACCTGCTTTTTAAGCTCAACCTCGCGGGACGGCGTCTGGGAACCGGCGATATTTCATGGCAGGTCTGTCCGGCTATCAACGCCGCGGGGCGCATGGGGAACCCGGACAAAGCGGCGTCCCTTTTTCTGGAGCCGGATATGGCAGCCAGGGACGCTCTGGCAGACGAGCTTATCGCCATGAACGAGGAGCGGAAGCGTCTGGGAACCGAGGCGTGGACGTCCGTAGAACCTATGGCCGAGGAAAGCTTCAAAAGGTACGGCGGAAAACTGGCTCTGGCCTACGGGCAGGGGATTTATCGGGGCGTTACCGGCCTTATGGCGAACCGGATGGTAGGGCGTTTCAAGGTTCCCTGTATTGCCGTGTCCTTTGGGGAGGCCGTGTACACCGGATCCATCCGTTCGATACACGGCTACGGTTTACGCCCCCTTTTGGAACGCGCCGCGGACCTGTTTATTGACTGGGGTGGGCATGATTTCGCCGCGGGGTTCAGCATTGAGCGCAAGGACTGGGAACCGTTTCTCTCGCGTCTTAAAACCATAAGCCAGGTTATCGAGCCTGTGGAGAGGGAAA
>JAITHR010000053.1 GCA_031279895.1 Spirochaetaceae bacterium | reverse complement strand
GCAGGCATGGTCATGTGCGGGGCGGAGGCCGCGCCCCTAAGCGGGCGCTGATTACTTAGAGCCGCGGCGCGGGAAGCTTATGGAACCGTCGGAGACGGCGCGAGAGCGTAGCCGCGCCTCAACAGCAACCGGATTGCTTAATGGACTAGGTGTTGCACCATTCGGAAACAACAAGCGGCCATGCTTAAACAGCCGGAGGCTGCGGCCATGCTTAAACCGTCGGAGACGGGGCGGAGGGTTGCAACGGGCTTTGGGGGTTGGGTATACTGACCGGTGGGGAAGGGTCGAAAAAGCGGCTTTTACCAGAGGAGAGAACGAGTGAACCACGGATTGTATCGAACTGAAGACGAGCATGATTCCTGCGGCATCGGCTTTGTGGCGGACATTAAGGGCCGGGCCTCCCACGCTATTTTGAGCCGGGGGCTTTCGGTGCTGGAGCGCATGGAACACAGGGGCGCCGAGAGCGCGGACAATAAAACGGGCGACGGAGCGGGGGTGCTTATCCACATACCCCACGATTATTACAGGAAGTTCATGCCCGCGCTGCCCCCGGTCGGAACCTACGGAACGGGGCTGGTCTTTCTGCCGGAAAAGCCGCAGGGTCTCCGCGCCGCGGCGGTCGAGGTTATCGAGAGGCTGGCGTCGGAAACCGGTTTTGGTCCGCCCCTTTGGAGGGACGTGCTTACGGACAACCGGTCCATCGGCGCCCTGGCCCGCTCCGCGGAGCCTGTGGTGAGACAGGTGTTTCTTATTCCCCGGGAAACGGACGGGGGAACCGCGCCGGAGCGGGAACCCTCGGATCTGGAGTTCCGCCTCTTTACGGTACGGAAGAAAATTGAAAAAGCCCTGGGGTCCCGCCCGGAACTGTGCAAAGCCGGCGTGCATTTCCCGTCCCTTTCTTCCCGAATCATCGTGTATAAGGGTATGCTCATGCCCGGGCAGCTCAAAGAGTATTACCCAGGACTACAGGACGCGGCTATTGAGACGCCGGTGGCGCTGGTTCACTCCCGCTTTTCCACCAATACTTTCCCGAACTGGGCGCTTGCCCAGCCTTTCCGCGTGGTGGCGCACAACGGCGAAATCAACACCGTGAAGGGGAACCGCTTCTGGGCCGCGGCGCGGGAGGCGCTCTTCAGCCACCCCCGTTTCGGCGCGCGGATACGGGACATCCTGCCGGTTATCGAGCCGGATAAAAGCGACTCCGCGAGCTTTGACAATATGCTCGAGCTGCTTGTCATGTCCGGGCGGAGCCTTCCCCACGCCCTTATGATGCTTATCCCCGAATCGTGGAACGACAAGAACCCTATCCCCCGGACACTCAAGGATTTCTATGAATACCACGCCTGCATCATGGAGCCCTGGGACGGGCCCGCGTCCATGGTCTTCTGCGACGGGCGGTATGTGGGCGGAACCCTTGACCGCAACGGCCTGCGGCCCTCCCGCTACACCGTCACCACTGACGGCCTTATCGTCATGGCCTCGGAGACCGGCGTACAGGACTTTGACGGCGCCGACATCGCGTATAAGGGCCGCCTTCTTCCGGGCAAACTCCTTTTGGTGGATATGCGGGAGGGGCGGATTATTCCCGACGCGGAGGCCAAAAAGGAGGTCTGTGAAAGGAAACCCTATTCCCGATGGACCGAGGCCGTCGTTACATTGGAGCAGGAAATCGATTCCGGGCAAGAGAGCGCTCTGGAAGAAACGGGAGCGCGGGAGACCCTGTTTCTGGAGCGGTCCGCAGGGTATACCAGAGAGGATAGGGAGCGTCTCCTTATTCCCATGATAGAAACCGGGCAGGAACCGACAAGCTCCATGGGAACCGATACGCCTTTGGCGGTGTTTTCCGATAAGCCCCAGCGGGTCTACGCCTATTTCAAGCAGGTGTTCGCCCAGGTAACCAACCCGCCTATCGATTCCATTCGGGAGGATCTGGTTATGACCCTCACGAGCTTTGTGGGGGCCCAGGAGAACCTTCTGGAGGAAACCGCGGCGCATTGCAGGCGGATTAAGGTCCGTAGCCCCATCCTGACGAGCGGTGACCTGCAAAGCCTCATTGCGCTCGACCCCGGACGTTTCCCGTCCCAAACCCTGGACGCGACCTTTTACGTGCCGTATTTCGAGCGGGAGGCCGGCGGCGGTTCCGCTCCTTCTCCTTCGGCGCTCGAAAGTTCCCTCGACAGGCTCGTCTCCGAAGCGGTCAAAGCGGTTCGGGAGGGAGCGTCCCTGCTTATCCTTTCGGACCGGGCAAGCCTCGCGCCGGAGGCCGGACGGTGCGCCGCGCCCGCGCTCCTCGTAGCGGGGGCCGTGCATCACGGGCTTATACACGCGGGGCTGCGGATGAAATGCTCTCTTATTACCGAGTCCGCCGAGCCGCGGGAGATTATGCACTTTGCCCTGCTCTTCGGGTTCGGAGCGGACCTCGTGGTTCCCTACGGCGCGCTTGCCGGAATCGCCGCGCTCTGTAAGGGCCCCGACTCTTCGCGGGTCGGCGATTTTATCCACGCTAAAAAGCAGTACCTCAAGGGTATGCAGAAGGCCATGCTCAAGGTTATGTCGAAAATGGGGACCAGCACCCTTCGCTCCTACCGCGGCGCCCAGATTTTCGAGGCCGTGGGCCTGCGCGGGGAAGTTATGGAAAAGTGTTTTCCGGGAACCGCGAGCCGTATCGGAGGCGCGGGGTTTCGGGACCTTGAGCGCGAGGCGGTCGGCGTGTATCAGGCGGCGCGGGAAGCCCACGCGAAAACAGGGGACGAGCTTTCCGCGCCGGATTATCTTCTTGAGGCCGCGGGCCAGTACCGCTGGCGCGTCCGCGGGGAACGACACGCATGGAATCCGGAGACGATACACCTCTTGCAGTGGGCCGCCCGCACCGGCGACTTCGCACGGTTTAAGCGGTTCACCGGCGCGGTAGACGCGCTTAACCAGAGCCCCCACGTGATTCGGGGGCTTCTTGACTTTGCCCCGCCGGGTACGGTCAAAGACGGGCCGCGCTCGGCGGTCCCCCTTGAGGAAGTGGAGAGCGTGGAAGCGGTTATGAAGCGCTTTACCACCGGCGCCATGTCCTTCGGTTCCATCTCACGGGAAGCCCACGAGACGATCGCCGCGGCAATGAACTCGATTAAGGGGCGTTCCAATTCCGGGGAAGGCGGTGAAAACCCGGAACGTTTTGCGGTTCAGCCGGACGGGACATGGACGCGGAGCGCGATTAAGCAGGTGGCCTCCGGCAGGTTCGGCGTTACGAGCGAGTATCTGGCCAACGCGGAAGAGTTACAGATTAAGATAGCCCAAGGCGCCAAGCCCGGGGAGGGCGGCCAGCTTCCGGGGCATAAAGTGGACGTGATGATTGCGAGAACCCGCCATGCCACCCCCGGAGTAACCCTCATAAGTCCGCCGCCGCACCATGACATCTACTCTATCGAAGACCTTGCGGAACTCATCTTTGACCTTAAAAACGCGAACCCCCGGGCCCGTATCAGCGTGAAACTGGTCTCCGAAAGCGGCGTCGGCACGGTGGCCGCCGGAGTCGCCAAGGCCCACGCGGACAACATCCTTATTTCCGGCTACGACGGCGGCACCGGCGCCAGCCCCCAGAGCAGCATCCGCCACGCGGGGCTGCCCTGGGAAATCGGCCTTGCGGAAACCCATCAGGTGCTTGTGCGGAACGGACTGCGGGGACGGGTGCGCCTCCAAACCGACGGCCAGCTCAAGACCGGACGGGACATGGTGATTGCCGGTATGCTGGGGGCCGAGGAGTTCGGCTTCGGCACCGCCGCCCTTATCGTGTTAGGCTGTGTGATGATGCGTAAGTGCCACGAAAACACCTGCCCCATGGGGGTCGCCACCCAGGATCCCGAACTGCGCCGGCGGTTTACCGGAAAACCGGCGCATCTCGTTACTTTTTTCCGGTTCCTCGCCCAGGAGACGCGGGAACTTATGGCGTCCCTTGGGTTCAGGCGCTTTGACGATCTTGTCGGCAGGGCGGATCTCCTGGTACAGAGAAAGAGCGAAAAGCCCAAAGCCGCGGGGGTGGACCTTTCAAAACTGCTCTACAAAGCCGAAGGCCCGGCGGACATTCCGGGGGGCGCGGCGCAGCGCTGTATGCAGGATCAGATTCATAAAATTGACGCGGTGCTTGACCGCAAGCTCATTGAGCAGTGCCTCGCCGCGCTGGACAAAAAGATCCCCACCGCGCTACGGTTCCCCATTCATAACACCGACCGGGCGGTCGGGGCCATGCTCTCTTACGAGGTCTCCACGCGCTTTGGCGGACAGGGTTTGCCGGAGAATTTCGTTACCGTTGATTTTGCGGGTTCGGCGGGCCAGAGTTTCGGCGCTTTTCTCGCCAAGGGCATTACGTTCCGGCTTGCGGGAGACACCAACGACTATCTTGGCAAGGGGCTTTCAGGGGGGCGCATCGTAGTGGCCCCGCCCGCGGGCTCCGCGTTCAAAAGCCACGAGAATATCATTGTGGGAAACACCGTGCTGTACGGCGCGACTTCCGGCGAGCTTTACGTTTCAGGCATTGCGGGAGAGCGTTTCTGTGTGCGTAACTCAGGGGCCGTGGCCGTGGTGGAAGGCGCGGGGGATCACTGCGCGGAATATATGACCGGCGGCAGGCTCATCGTACTGGGCGCGGTGGGCAGGAACTTCGCAGCCGGTATGTCCGGCGGCATTGCCTATGTGCTGGATACCGCCGGAAACTTCGCGTTTTTTCTCAACAAGGGAATGGTGGAGCTTTCCGGACTTGACAACGAGGAAGACGAGCGTTTTGTGAAAGACACGATTGGCAAACACCTCTATTGGACCGGTTCGGCGTATGCCCGAGATATTTTAGACCGGTGGGGCGCACTGCGCGCCCTGTTTGTGAAAGTGCTTCCCGTAGAATACAAACGGGCCCTCCAACAGATGAAGCTGGCGGAACTTGACCGGAAGCTCTTTGAAATACGGGAGAAAGAAGAGCTTACCGAGCGCTCGTAGCGCGGCGGCTGATTTTATAGCTGGAAATTATGAAAATGACCGTAGCGGAATTCTCGGAAAGATTCAAAAAGATAAAAGCAACGGGCTATGTCCCCTCTCTACGGCACGGTCCAACGGGAATTGGGTATACGCTCGAAACATTATTGGGGATTAGTGAAAATAATGATGCCATACCCGATATTGACGGAGCGGAAGTAAAAGCCCATAGAAGCAACGCTAACAACCCCATAACATTATTCACGTTTAACAGCAAGGCATGGAAAACGGAGCCCCTCGACGCAATAAAAAACTATGGCAGTTTAGACCGTAATGGACGGCAGGGATTGTATTATACCATGTCGTTAAAACCAAACAGCGCGGGGCTTTTTCTTGATGTTCAAGAAAAAGAAATCGCGGTTAGACATATATCCGGTAAAACGGTAGTGGCATGGGAATTAGAAGCGATTACGAAACGTTTTATACAAAAGTTGCCCGCGCTTATTTATGTTACTGCATTCACAGAATTGAGAGATGCTAAAGAATATTTCCATTTTTACAGAGCCCAACTGATGAAAGACGTAACGCCGGAATTACTGCGAAATCAATTTAAACAGGAAAATATTCTGGTAGACTTGCGGCTGCATGAAAAGGGAACAATGGCAAGAAACCACGGAACAGGATTTAGAGCCTATGAATCTCATCTGCCTTCATTGTTCAGGCTCGTATTAGATATATGAAGTATACTGTTGAACGCAACGAAAAATATGATTATCGAGGTCAATCCTATTCCTCTCTTTATCCCAATCTGCATCGGTATCCCGCAACTATGCTGCCGCAAATCGGAATAGATGTTCTTAAAGAATGTAATATATCTTCAGGCGCATTACTTGACCCGTATTGCGGTTCAGGCACCTCTTTTATGTGCGGTTTGGTATGCGGAATACAAACTATGGACGGTTTTGATATTAACCCCCTGGCGGTTCTTATCTCGAAGGCAAAATTCACTACATTGTCGCTGCCGCTTATTGAGAAGAGCAGGGATAAACTGCGCGAAGACGTCTTTACCGTTTTAAAAGATGAGGACGCCGTTGAAGCGATACAGCCGCCCAAAATCACCAATATTGCGTATTGGTTTTCAAAAGAGGTGATTAAAAATCTGAATGTTCTTAAACATAGCATTGATGCTCTGGATAACAGAGCGGTACGAACGCTCTTTTACGTGCCGTTTTCGGAAACGGTACGGGATTGTTCATACACAAGAACCAATGAATTCAAATTATACCGGATTAAAGCGGAAGATATGTTAGATTTCAACCCTGATGTTATAGGGCTCTTTTTTAAAAGACTGCGCGATGTAATCACGGATTATAAAACGTTTTATCTGCCGCATTTGACCGATAAAACAACCATTGTTGTTCAAGACAAAGTATTTGAGGGGATTAAAGACAAGTATGACGCGGTGCTTACCAGTCCGCCTTACGGGGACTCAAGAACAACGGTTGCCTATGGGCAATTCTCGACATTATCCAATGAATGGCTTGGAATATCTCATGCCAGAAAGATAGACGCCCGGCTTATGGGCGGGAAAAAACGCGCTGAAATTATGAGGACAGGCTGTATCGCCGAACCTATCTACGAGATACAACAGCAAAACGATACGAGAGCCAGAGAGGTTTCCGCTTTTTATTTCGATTTGGAAACATCGATACAACACGTTGCCTATTCAATAAAACCGGGCGGGAAATCAATATATGTGGTGGGAAACAGAAAGGTAAAAAACACGGAACTGCCTACCGACCAGTTCATTGCCGAGAAATTTGAGGAAAACGGGTTTACCCATCTGACCACCTATAAAAGAGTGTTGAGCAGCAAAGCGATGCCCTCAAAAAACTCGCCGACCAACGAAGCGGGAAAAACAGTCAATACGATGTTGTATGAATATATTGTTATCTGTGAGAAAATATGATTATGAAAGACAGAAAAGACAGGGAAAACAGGGAAAACCACGGGTTTACCCATTTGGACGCGCACGGGAACGCGGTGATGGTGGATGTTTCCGGCAAAGACGTAACGGCGCGGACCGCGAAAGCAAGCGGGCGCATTACTATGGACGCCGGAACGCTTTTGGCGGTCAGACAGGGCGCCGCGGCAAAGGGGGATGTGCTTGGGGTTGCGCGTATCGCGGGGATTATGGCGGCCAAACGTACCGCGGACCTTATTCCTCTCTGCCATCCGCTCGTATTCGACACCTGCGCTATTGAGTTTACCCTCCATGAAACGCCGGATCCGGCAATCGAAGCGGTCTGTTCCGTGAAGCTTTCTGGAAAGACCGGCGCGGAAATGGAGGCGCTCACCGGCGTAACCGTGGCGCTCCTCACGATTTACGATATGTGCAAGGCGCTCGACCGGAGTATGACCCTTGGAGCGATACGGCTCTTAGAGAAGTCGGGCGGCAAAAGCTCTTTTACCGAACCTTGTATAGAAGTTCCGATCCCCGGAGACCTTTACCAAAAGCCGGTTGAATAGTACACTTTCACCTCTAACCCTCTTTAAGGAACGCCCTCTATGAAGAAAATCGCCCTTACCGGTATCAAACCGACCGGAACGCTCCACATCGGAAACTATGTCGGCGCCATAAAACCGGCGCTGGAACTCTCAAAAGACTATGACGCCCGGTATTTTATCGCTGATTACCACGCCCTCAACACCGTCAGGGACCCGCGGGAGCTTGCGGCCAACATACGGCACGTTGCCGCGGGCTGGCTTGCCGCGGGCCTTGACCCGGAGCGGGTTATTTTTTACCGGCAGAGCGCCGTGCCGGAGACGTTTGAGCTTTCGACTATGCTTATGGCGTTTACCGCCAAGGGGCTTATGAACCGCGCCCACGCCTACAAAGCGGCGGCGCAGGAGAACCGCAACAGGGGAAACGATCCTGACGCGGGGATTAACATGGGGCTTTTTACCTATCCGGTGCTTATGGCGGCTGACATACTCCTTTTTGATTCCGACGTGGTGCCTGTGGGAAGCGATCAGGCGCAGCATATCGAGATGGCTCAGGACATAGCCCGCTCGGTTAATTTCACCTATACGGCAAAGACGCTCAAGGTTCCGAACGCGCTGGTGCGCTCCGAGGCCGCGGTGGTGCCGGGGCTTGACGGTCGGAAGATGAGTAAGAGTTACGGAAACACCATACCGCTGTTCGCGCCGGAAAAGGAGCTTCGCGCACTGGTTATGCGGATTGTTACCAACTCCCAACCGGTGTCCGAGCCGAAAGAACCGGAGACCTCCCAAATATACCAGCTGTACCGGCTTTTCGCCGCGCCGGAGGAACGGGATGATTTGGCGCGGCGCTACCTGGCCGGCGGCATGGGTTGGGGGGACGCGAAAGAGGAGCTTTTTCATGTGATGCGTCGGGAACTTTCGCCTCTGCGGGAGCGCTTTGAGGCGGTCATCTCCGATCCAAATCACGTGGACGACCTCCTTGCCCGCGGCGCCGCGAAAGCGCGGGTTATTGCCAAAGAAACCCTGCGCCGCCTCCGCCACGCCGTAGGAATTACCGCCGGCGGCGGCGGCACATAAGCTTCCCGCCCCGCGCCCCACACCCAGTCCGCCGGCGGCGCCGGAGGCACAGCATGGCCGCAGCCTCCGGCTGTTCCGGCATGGCCGCCCAGCCTCCGGCTGTTTCAAACATGGCCGCCTGTTGTTTCCGAATGGTGCAACACCGTGTCCGGTTAGGGGGCTATCTACTGCTTAGGCGCGGCTACGCTTCGCGCCGTCTCCGACGGTTCCAAAAGCGTTATGCAGGGCGCCTCAAACAACGACCGTCTGCGCCCCACGCCCCGCCGCGTACTACGCCGCGCCCCTAAGCTGTCTCCGCCCGCTTTGCCGCACTTCGCAGGATGCTTTTGAAACCGCCGCCGGCGGTAAGTCTTTTATTTATAGAGAGTTAGAGACACGTCTCCCCGCTTTGGAGACAGGGAATTCCGCCTTGGAATTCCGTAAGAACGTCACGGAATTCCGTAAGAACGTCACGGAATTCCGTAAGAACGTCACGGAATTCCGTCCTAGCGCCCTGGAATTCCGTCCTAACGCCGCGTTAGGACGTCCTAGCGCCCTGGAATTCCGTCCTAACGCCGCGTTAGGACGTCCTAGCGTCACGGAATTCCGTCCTAGCGCCGCGTTAGGACGTCCTAGCGTCACGGAATTCCGTCCTAGCGTCGCGGAAATACTTCCCGCCAAAGCGCGGGCTTGCACCCGCACGGCGCGGGCTTGCACCCGTGAGGCGCGGGCCTGCACCCGCGCGGCATATCTGCGCACCTCCGTGGCAAAGGTGCGGAAGTCCGAAGTAGGGCGGCGTGGTGCCGAAGCGGGGCGGCGTGGCGCCGAAACGGGAGGGCGTGGCGCCGAAACGGGAGGGCGTGGCGCCGAAACGGGAGGGCGTGGTGCCGAAACGGGAGGGCGTGGCGCCGAAACGGAGACGGTGGGGCGTGGTACGCGGACGGGTGTTGTTTGAGGCACGATGCGGGAAGCCGTTGTGCCACCCGCCGCCGGCGGGCGGAGACGGCGCGAAGCGTAGCCGCGCCTAAA
>JAITHR010000036.1 GCA_031279895.1 Spirochaetaceae bacterium | reverse complement strand
GGAGACGGCGGCTTAAGGAGAACCCAGGTGGCCCCTGAACCGCCGTACTCCGGTTGCTCGTGGCCGCTCTTGCCCGCAAACGGACAGGTCTTGATAAAGCGCTTCGCCAGTTGCGTAAGCACCGCCTCTCCAGGAGAATGATTGCCCTTGCCGTGGATAATAATAATCTTTTTTACCCCCTGCCTTCTGGCGTCTTCAAAAAAATCCTCCAGCGCGCTCCAGCTCTCGTACTGCGTAAGGCCGTGGAGGTCGATCACCGCGTCGGCCCTCTCGTAGAGCGTCTGATACTCCCTTTCCGCCGCTTCACAAGCCGCGTCTTTATCATATACCTCGTTGTGTTCAAGCCATATCGTAAGCGGATGCTCAGCCTCCGGCTGTTTCAAAAGCTTCCCGCGCCGCGGCCCACAGGGGTCAGCCTCCGGCTGTTTCAAAAGCGTCTTGCGCCGCGGCTCACAGGGATCTTTGTCCGCTTTGCCGCGCTTTACGTCAGTCCGCTTTTCCCACTGCTCAAGAATATCGCCGAAATCCATTCCCCGTCCTACCGCCGCCGCTCCTAATAGAAAATGACGGTATCCTTCCGCGTCCAGCCTATCCTGCCGTCAAGGGTTTCTATATGTATCCAATACTCGGAAACGGACAGGACCCGCGCCGGCTCACCCTCTCTCAAATACGCGCTTATGCCGCCCGCGCCGTCCGGTATCCGGTACACCGGCGCGTCTTCGCGAAACAGCGCCTGCCTTTGCGCCGTTAAAAGTTCCCGACCGGAAAGCGCGGCGCCCGTAAGAAGCGCGGCGCAGGCAACCGCCTGAAACAGCGGTATCCTCCGTCTTGACACCGCAAGCCGCCTTACGGAAAGCCCCGGAAACACGAGCGCCCCAAGGCTCCCGAACAGGGAACCGAACAGCAACACCCGCGGGCGCCAGGGCTCGTCAGCGGAAAACGCGAACCCCAGACGCCGTTCCGCTTCCCGCCGCGAAAGCGCGAAGTACGGCCCCTGAAGGGTATCCCGCTCCAGCCGCCGGATTTCCGCCAGACACTCTGCCCGGCGCCCCTGGTCCCAAAGAAGCCGTACCTTTCCCAGTGCCTTTTCATAGCCCCCCCGCGCCGGCGGAAACACCGGAAGCGGCGTTTCGGGAAAGAGCGGCGCCGGATTTCCGCCGGCACCCGGGCGCTCCGCGGACGGCGTTTCCCGCGCTCCGCTCGCTTCTTTCTCTTCTTTCTCTTTTTCCTTTTCTTTCTTTTCTTTTTTCGCCGGAACAACGGGTATCCTGAGCGCCGGCACCGTCAAAAGAACGCCTTCGTGCCGGAGTTGAAGCGCGTCAAACGTAAAAAAGGCGGAACCCTCCGAGTCCATGTTGCCGGCGCCGGCGCCGCCGCTATCGAGCGGAATGACCGTTAAACGCAGCGCAATTCCCTCTTTACGGTCCGCTTCGGAAAGCGGCGCCTCCTCAACAACGGTCTTAACCGGAACCCCGCGCCAGAGGAGTTCCGGTTTCGGAAGCGGCATTGCCGGATCCCGATTAAAAAGCCGCAGGGAAAGTTCCCCGCGCCGGCCAACGACAAGAAAATCCGGCGCGGTCCACGCGCAGTACGGCTCCCGAAGGGCGGTTCCCTGAATATGCACGGAGATGACCGGACTTATATAGGGGGCTCTGTCGGGAACGTTGATTTCAAAGGGTCCCAGCAGCACCGGCCCCGGAACCAGCGGGAGGAGCCGGACCTCTATGACCGTACCCCTTCGGGGAAGCGCGTCCGGCCCGGCCCTTTCCGTCAGTGCGCCGATTCTGATGCTTTCCAGTGAAACAGCCGGCGGGAGCGGCGGGTACCGGATCGCGGCCTCCCCCGGGGAGGGGTGGTCAAGCAGAAAGGTAATGACCCAGGGGGATCCCGCTGCCGGCGCTTCCGCCGGAGTCCGCACTTCCGCGAAAGGAGGCGCGCCGTACCCCTGCTGGGCGGGCGCGGAGAAAGCGCCGGCCCACCACAGCGCGGTCAGTAATCCGGCCCTGAATAAGGCGCGTCTTCTATCAGTTCCCGACTTTCCCACCTTTCCCGCTTCTGCCATAGGTCCCGCTCCTTTTGACGGAGATACTCGAATAAGGGCGCGTGGCGCTCCCCGCGCTCCCCGCCCGCCGCCGCCGCTTGGTCGGCTTCCGTGTTTTTCCTGTGCGCCAGGGAAAGGAGGCTCAGTTCCAGGTTATGTTTCGCCTCTATCCGGCTCCCGTCGGCTTCCAGAGCGGACCGGAAAGACCGGGACGCCCCTTCGTAATCCCCCTCTCTGAAGCGTACCACGCCGGTATTGTAATGAATCCGGTACTGTAGTTCGGGGTACGGCGCTTCCGGCGCTTCCCGAAGCGCCGCCGCGGCGGCGTCGAAGCGGAGAAGCGCCACGGGCCCCTCGTCAAGGGCCGAGTACACGGACCCCAAACCAAGATCCGCGTAGACCCGTGCTTCGGGATACCCCTGGGCTTTGAGGTAGGAGCCGATAGCTTCGGGATACATCCCGCGGGCGTTGAAAAAGTTCCCCTCCATAATGAGGAGTTTCCCCTGGATTTTGGCGCACGAGCAGGGAACCAGGGCTATCAGGCCGAGGAGTACCCGCCGGATTCGCACGTGCCGCCTAGCCACGCCTGCGCCGCCTTTTCCCAAGGGCCTTTGCCGTACCGAACCCCGCGAGGCTGATAAGCGCGAACAGCCGCCACCGCGCCCGCGCCTCAACGGTATACCCTTTTACGCCGGCAGGCGGGGAGAGCGCGTTGATATACGCCGCAAGCGCTTTCGGCGCGTCTTCCCGTCGCGGATCCATATACAGGCCGCCGGTTCGCTCGGCAATGTTCCGCAGCGTCTCTTCGCGCAGGCGGCTTACCGGCGCGCTCTCCCGATCCGCGCCGCCGTCTCCTTGTCCCTTTTCAAGGGGAACCGGCCCGCCGGATTCGGTTCCCGCGCCTATGGCGACCACGGTTATTTCGGATGCTTTGAGCGTTTCAAGGGCGTTGGAAAGGGAGCCGGACCAGGACTCGCCGTCTGAAAAGACCACCATGCACCGCTTGGTCCGCAGGGTGTTCTTAAATCCCCGCGCCGCGGCGGTAAGGAGGAGTTCCAGATTGGTTCCGTCTTTTCCCGCCGTAACCGACGGGGAAAGGCTCTCTAAAAACCCGCGTATCGTTTCTCCGTCGCGTGTCAGAGGCACCGCCAGGGACCCCCGTCCCGCGCCCACAGCCGCGCCGAACCGGATGCCCGGGGAGGCGGCAACAAGGAGGAGCGCGTTTTCCGTTGCCTGTTCCAGCCGCGTTTTCCCGTTGTGCGGCGCCCCGTCCCGCACCGCCATACTGCGCGACACGTCGAACGCCAGCATAACGTCAACGCCGCGCCGGTATTCCATAACGAACCGCCGCCCCCACCGGGGCCCGGCCAGTGCCGCGACCGCGCACGAGAGCCCCAGCGCGAAACAGCAAAAGGAACACCGATACCGGAACCCCAGGTCTTTCAAAAAGAAGGCGCGGTCTTTCTGCGGCGCCGCGTCCCTTATGCGCCGAAGGAACGGACGTTTTGTACGGTAATGGTACGCCTCAAGAATAATAAGGGGGATAAGGCCGAGCAGAAGCAGGAGTACCTCCGGTTTATCCCACGAAAGGAACAACGGCGCCTCGGCGCCAAGCAGCAGGTTTTTTCCCATTTTTCCCATTTTTCCCATAAAGTCCCATGCTACTTAAAACCGCCCCTTTACACAACCGCCCGCCAGCCCGTCTCCGACGGTTTCAGCATGGCCGCTTGTTGTTTCAAAGTGGTGCAACACCTTGTCCGGTTAGCGGGTTTGCACAGACCAGGCGCGGCTACGCTCGCGCCGTCTCCGACGGTTTCATAAGCTTCCCGCCTCGCGCCCTCCCGCTAGTCCGCCCGCTTAGCAGCGCGTCGTTGTTCGGAGCGCGTATCAAGACGCCGTTTATATGGGGTTTGGGGAGGCTGGCCTCCCCAACCGCCGGAGGCAGGTACGCAAACAGCCCCATTTTAGGCACACTACTCCGCGCTTTGACAACACAACCCCGCGCTTTGACGACACCGCTCCGCGCTTCAGCACCACAACTCCCCGTTTCGGCACCACGCCTCCTCGTTTCGGCACCACGCCGCCCCGCTTCAGCACCACGCCTCCTCGCTTCGGCACCACGCCCCCGCGCCTTGGAATTCCGACCCCTCACCTTGGAAATCCGGATCCGCGCTCTGGAGATCCGGATCCGCGCCCTGGAAATACGGATCCGCGCCCTGGAAATACGGAATTCCAAGGCAAAAATACCGGTGTATAACCCCCGGGGAGGGAGCGGAATCCTGTGGATACGGCGTAGTAAGTATAGATTAGTAAAGGAATTACCGACCGCCGGCCTCCGGCTGTTTTAAACGGCTTCCTGCAAAGCGGCTCACAGCGGGCGACGACAGACTAGCTGCCTCCGGCGGTTGGGTGAACCGGTTCCCCCAAACCCCCCGGTAGCGCGAGACGCGCCGCGCCCCGAACAACGCCCAACCCCTTACTACGCACAACAACGCACGGCTCCCAAACCGCAGGAGACTGCGTGAAGCGCAGCCGCGCCTAAACAGCACTGATTCGCTCAACGGACACGGTGTTGCACCGTTCGGAAACAACAGGCGGCCATGCTGAAACCGTCGGAGGCTGCGGAGGCTGGAAAAAAGGGGGCGGAGGGTATAGGGTGGATACTATGGAACGTGCGCGTTATGAACAGTGCGGGCTTTGTCCCAGAAAATGCGGGGTGAACCGGCTGGCCGGGGCGCGGGGGTACTGCGGGGAAACGAGCGAGCTTCGCGTGGCCGCCGCGGTTATCCACCGCGGGGAAGAGCCGCCGGTTACGGGCCGCGGCGGGTCCGGCGCGGTTTTTGTTACCGGATGCGGCCTGCGCTGCGTCTTCTGCCAGAACCGCCAGATTTCCCGCGGGTCCGCGGGCCGCGCCGTAACCCCCGACGAGTTCGCCGGAATATGCCTCGACCTGCAATCACGGG
This sequence comes from Spirochaetaceae bacterium, assembly GCA_031279895.1. Lineage (GTDB taxonomy): Bacteria > Spirochaetota > Spirochaetia > Treponematales > Breznakiellaceae > JAITHW01. The sequence goes on along the minus strand of JAITHR010000036.1, from coordinate 243 downwards.
GCGCGGAGAACATCAACATCGTTACCGGAACCCACGCGGCGCCGGCAATCGCGGAGAGCCTCCGGCGCGCCCGGGACCGGGGGCTCCGTATCCCGACGCTGTGGAACTCCTCCGCGTATGAAAGTCCCGAAACCCTCTCTCTTTTGGAAGACGTTATGGACGGCTACCTCCCGGACCTCAAAACCCTTGACGCGGAGGTAGGGCGGCGCCTTTTCAACGCGCCGGATTACCCGGAGGCCGCGG
>JAITHR010000013.1 GCA_031279895.1 Spirochaetaceae bacterium | reverse complement strand
GCGGTGTATTATACTGGAAGTATGGGACTAAATGAAACGCCTTCTTCCGAGCGGGTGCATATCGGATTTTTCGGGCGGCGCAACGCGGGAAAGTCCAGTCTGGTCAACGCGGTTACGGGCCAGGATCTGGTTATTGTGTCGGATGTGAAGGGTACCACTACAGACCCGGTATATAAGGCTATGGAGCTTCTCCCCCTCGGCCCGGTGCTTATTATTGATACCCCCGGCATTGACGACGAGGGGGAGCTGGGGGAAAAGCGGGTCCGCAAGGCGAAACAGGTCTTGAACAAAACCGACGTGGCGGTGCTGGTGGTGGACGCGACGGCGGGGAAAACCAAAGCGGATACGGACCTTATCGGGATTTTCAAGGAAAAGAACGTCAATTTTGTCGTGGCGTACAATAAAAGCGACCTACTTTCAGGTGCGCCGGTTCCCTCGGATCCCCACGAAATCTATGTGAGTGCGAAAAACAATCACCATATTGAAACTCTCAAGGAGAAAATCGCGGGGCTCTCGGCAGGGGAAGAGCCGAAACTGCGGATTGTCGGTGACCTGCTCCACCCGTCTGACATCGTGGTGCTGGTGGTTCCCATTGACAAGGCCGCGCCGAAAGGGAGGCTCATTCTGCCCCAACAGCAGACTATTCGGGACATTCTTGAAGCGGACGCCGCGGCGGTGGTGGTGAAAGAACACGAGCTTAAAGAGGCGCTCTCCGGCCTCAAGCAAAAGCCGCGCCTCGTTATCACTGACAGCCAGGTATTTGCCAAAGTCTCGGCGGATACGCCGCCGGACGTTCCCCTCACCTCCTTCTCAATATTATTCGCCCGCTACAAAGGCTTTCTGTTACAAGCGGTGCGGGGGGTGGGCGTACTTGACGACTTGCGGGACGGGGACCGCATCCTCATTGCCGAAGGGTGTACGCACCATAGGCAGTGCGATGATATAGGCACGGTTAAAATACCCCGCTGGATGAGAAACTTTACCGGCAAACAGCTTGAGTTCTCCTTTACCTCCGGCGTGGAGTTTCCAGAGGACCTCTCCCCGTACCGCCTCGTCGCCCACTGCGGGGGGTGTATGGTAAACGAGCGGGAGATGGCGTACCGACAGAAGTGCGCGTGGGATCAGGGGGCGGCGTTCACCAACTACGGCACCATCATCGCCCATATACAGGGCATCCTGAAACGCGGAGTAAGCATATTCCCCCATATCCTTGCGGAAATAACAGAGCGGGAGGGGCCATGACGCGGATTGAACGGGACTTTCTGGGGGAAATGGAGATACCGGAGACGGCGCTGTACGGTATTCAAAGCGCCCGTGCGCGGGAAAACTTTTCCCTGGGATACCGGAATACGAATACGCGCCTCTTACGCGCCATGATTCTGGTGAAAAAAGCCGCGGCCCTGACGTATACGCAACTGGAAGAGGGGCCGGACAAAGCCGTGTATCAGGCGGTTGCCGAAGCGTGCGACTGTCTCCTTGCAGGCGAGGGGGCGGATATGTTCATTGTTGACGCGCTCCAGGGCGGGGCCGGCACTTCAACCAACATGAACGTCAACGAAGTGCTGGCGAACAGGGCGCTCGGCATCCTGGGGGAGCCTGCCGGGTCCTATCACATCATCCACCCGCTCGACCATGTTAATCGGGGGCAGTCAACCAACGACGTGTACCCCACGGCGCTGCGCATCGCGGCGGTGGCGCTCCTTCGGGACCTGAGCGGCCAGTGCGCGAAACTGCAAGAGGCTTTGCAGAAACGGGAAAACGAATTTGACGGCGTTAAGAAGCTGGGGCGCACCGAGTTAATGGACGCGGTGCCGATTACGCTGGGTTCGGCCTTCGGCGCTTTTGCCCAGGGGATAGCCCGTGACCGGTGGCGGCTCTACAAAATCGAGGAGCGGCTCCGTCAGGTGAACCTGGGGGGAACCGCCGTGGGGCTTTCGGGCAACGCGGAGCGGAAGTACCGGTATCTGGTGATTGAAAAGCTGCGGGAACTGACCGGCATGGGTCTTGCGGCCTCCGAATACCCGATGGATATAACCCAGAATAACGACGTGTTCGTGGAGGTTTCCGGTCTGCTCAAGGCCCTGTCGGTGAACCTTATGAAGATCGCGGGGGACCTGCGCCTTATGAACTCCGGGCCCCGCGGCGGGTTCGGGGAGATACGTCTCGCGGCGCTCCAGATGGGAAGCACCATCATGCCGGGAAAGGTCAATCCGGTTATCCCCGAAATGGTCATGCAGATCGCCATGAAAGTCCAAGCCAATGATTACGCCCTCACGATGGCAGCCGGCGCCGGGGAGTTCGAGCTTAACCCCTTTACGCCCCTTATCGCGGACGCGCTGCTGGAAAGCCTCACGCTCCTTGAGCGGGGCGTCTGTCTTTTTCGGGTCAACTGTATTGAAACCCTTACCGCGGACATCAAGCGGTGCGCCGCGCTCCTTGAAAACTCGACCGCCTTTGCCAGCGCCTTTGTGCCGGCCCTGGGCTACGACGCGGTCTCCCGTATCGTTACCCAACATGACGGGGAACCGGAGCGGGTTCGGGAGAATCTGATGCGCGCATCGAAGTCAGGCGGCGGCGCGGACTAAAGGCCGGCGCTCTCTTCACTCCTTTCGATTCCTTCGAGCCAGTTGGTATGGAAAAACTCCCCCCGCGGCCTATCGACCCGCTCGTAGGTGTGCGCACCGAAATAGTCCCGCTGGGCCTGGAGCAGGTTCGCGGGAAGCCGCTCGCTCCGGTACCCGTCAAAGTAGGCCAGGGCGCTTAAAAACGCCGGCGCCGGAACCCCGTTTTCCACCGCGGCCCCCGCAACCCGCCGCCATGCGGCTTGGGATTCTTCGATAGCGGAGGTAAAAAACGGCGCGAGAAGCAGGTTTTCAAGGTCCGGCTTCTTGTCAAAGGCCTCTTTTATTTTTTCCAGAAACACCGAGCGGATGATACAGCCGCCGCGCCATATAAGGGCTATGCCGCCGTAATTCAGGTTCCACTTGTATTCCTTTGCCGCCTCCCGCATCAAAAGATAGCCTTGGGCGTAAGAGACCACTTTCGCCGCGTACAGCGCCTGCTCAACATCGTTGATAAAGGCTTCGATATTCTGCGGTTTTTCGATTTTCGGGCCGGAGAAAATCTTGGAACACCGTACCCGCTCGGATTTGGCCGCCGAAAGACAGCGGCTGAATACCGCCTCCCCGATGAGTGTCAGCGGCACCCCGAATTCGAGCGCCGCAATGCCGGTCCACGTGCCGGTTCCCTTCTGGCCCGCGGTATCCAGTATCTTCTCGGCCAGAGGCCCGCCGTCTCTGTCCTTAAATTTCAGAATCTCAGCGGTAATCCCAATAAGATAGCTATTAAGTACCCCCTTATTCCACCGCTCAAACACGTCGGCCATTTCGGTATACGAGAGGCCCGCGATATGTTTTAACATGGCGTAGGCTTCGCAGATGAGTTCCATGTCGCCGTATTCGATGCCGTTATGCACCATCTTTACAAAATGTCCGGCGCCGTTCTCCCCCACCCAATCGCAGCAGGGGATAGTCCCTTCGACTTTGGCGGCAATGGCCTGAAAGAGCGGTTTTATGGCGTCCCATGCCTGGACCGAGCCGCCCGGCATGAGGGAGGGGCCGGTAAGCGCCCCTTCTTCCCCGCCGGAAACGCCGGTTCCCACGTACCAGAGGCCCTTAGATTCCACATAGGCGGTTCTTTTTATGGTGTCCCGATAGTTTGAGTTGCCCCCGTCAATGATAATATCGCCCGGCTCAAAGACCGAAAGAAGCCCTTCAATGGTATGGTCAACCCCGATTCCCGCCTGTACCATAAGCAGCGCCTTGCGGGGTTTCTTGAGGGACGCGGCAAAAGACGCGAGGTCGGAGAAGCCGCGTATCGCTTTGCCGGCGCCGTGTCCCTGTATGAAACGGTTTGTCTTGGAGAGGGTACGGTTATACACCGCAAGTCTGAATCCCTTGCCCGCCATATTAAGCGCAAGGTTTTCACCCATCACGCCAAGACCGATAATCCCTATATCCGAGTTATTCATGAGTAATACACTCCCCCGCCAGCATACCACACCCCCATCCAACCTGCAACCCGTTTTTTCTCATGCTACTGCGGTTATACGAATTTGATGGTGTTTATGCGGGCTGCTGCCAGTTCTTTTATAAGGCTTTCAACCGGCGCCCGCGGGTCCCGCGGTTTTATCCTGTGGGACAGGGCCGGCGCCGCAAGGATGCTTATATCCTCATCGGTAACAAAGAGTCGTCCCCGCACCAGCGCCAGAGCTTTCGCCGCCTGGAGAAGGTGCAGTCCGGCCCGCGGGGACGCGCCTAAGAGGAAGCGCTCGTTGGCGCGGGTGTCTCGGATAACGTCAAGAATCGCCTCTTTGAGGCTTGGATGGCAGTACACAAGCTCGGCTTCCTTTTGCGCAAGGAGGAAATCCGACACGGAAAGCGCCGGCGGAAGCGCTTTCAGACGGTATTCTCCCGGGTTTTCATCGAGAATTGCCCGTTCCGCCTCCCTGTTGGGGTAGCCCAAAGAGAGGCGCAGCATGAAACGGTCAAGCTGCGCCGCGGGAAGCGGGAAGGTGCCTTCGCTTTCTATGGGATTCTCCGTGGCAATCACGAAAAACGGCTCCGGCGGCTTGTGGGTATTTTTCCCAACAGTAACCTGTCGTTCCGCCATAATCTCAAGCAGGGCGGACTGCACTTTGGGGGTTGTCCGGTTTATCTCGTCGGCAAGCACGATGTTGGCAAACACCGGCCCCGGGGCAAAGCGGAAGGTTTTTGTCTCAGGGTCGAACACGTCAACGCCGGTAATATCATAGGGGAGCAGGTCCGGCGTGAACTGGATGCGCTTAAAAAGGAGGCTTTCTTTCTCGTTGTCCTGTGAAGCGATGAGGCGCGCCACGGTCTTTGCCACGGTGGTCTTTCCCAGTCCCGGGTTATCTTCCAGTAAGACATGGCCCTTGGCCAGAAGACCCGCGGCAAGGAGCTCAAGAAATTCGGTTTTGCCGTGTATGATAGCGGCGGCGCCGGTAATCAGGGCTTGCGCCGTGTCGTGGCTGTTCATGGGGGTATCCACGGGAAACGTAGACAGCGCGGGGCCCTGGGAGACCGAAGGTCAGTGCGCGGCAAGGAGGCGCTGAAGACCCTCGAAGACTTCGCCCAGGTCCTCGAAGCGCATGGCCGCCCGGGTGTCAAGCGGGGTATTCATGTTGTTGACAATGACGATTTCGCCGCCGCGCCGAAGGGTTGACTCGGGAAGCCCGCTTGCCGGATATACCGTAAGGCTTGTTCCCAGCACGAGCATGAGGTCGGCGCTCTGGGCGTGGTTTTCCGCGCTTCGGAGCGCGTCGATAGGGAGGCTTTCTCCAAAAAAGGTTATGGCCGGCTTCAAAACCCTGCCGCAGGAGGGGCATTTGGGAAGGTCTCCGGCTTTAACCAGCGCGGCGGCTTCCTTAAAATCCATACGCACCCCGGCACAGCGCAGGCAATAATGGACAGACGGGGAGCCGTGGATTTCAATGACCTCCCGACTGCCCCCTTTTTGGTGGAGCAGGTCGATGTTTTGGGTGATGAGGGCTTTGAGAAAGCCGGCGCGCTCGAGATCGGCCAATACAATATGCACGATAGAGGCTTCTTTTTCGTCGATATGATAGATGAAAGAGCCGGCGGCCTTATAATAGAACGAAGGATCCTTATAAAAATAATCAATATCGAAGATCTTTTGGGCGTCCATATCGTTATAAAGACCGTTTTTCCCCCGAAAGTCCCGAATACCGGAAAGGGTGCTTACTCCCGCGCCGGTAAGGGCTACACAGTGGCGGGCGCCGGTGATTTTGGCAAACAGTTTTGCAATCTCTTCATTCATACCTAGCCAACTTGCTGTGCCGCCAGAGAGAATTGAACTCTCGACACAAGGATTTTCAGTCCTTTGCTCTACCAACTGAGCTACAGCGGCATACTTATTATTCCAATATAATACTATAAAAAAAAAATGTCAACAGCCCGCCGGCGGCGGAGGCACAAAAGCTTCCCGATAACGCGACAAAGCAGTCGCCGACCGCTTACAGGCGCAAAGCCGTCAAAGATTACTTACAGGCGCGGCGCGGGTCAAAATAGACGTTGACTGCTTTGCCGCGCACCGCGGGACGCCGTTTGAAACCGTCGGAGACGGCTTGACCGCCTTTTTCTCCTGCATTATCGTAAGGTATATGAAGATAGCCATTATGTATGGCGGCACTTCCACAGAGCGGGAAGCCTCCACAGAAAACGCGGAATATGTTGAAACGGCGCTGAAAGAACTCGGCCACGAAACCGTTATGATACCCTATGACAAAAACCTGTTTAACCTCCTTAGCCGATACGCGCCGGATGCGGCGTTTATCTGCGTCCAGGGAAAAGGCCACGGCGACGGCGTGGTACAGGGGATACTGGATTTTATGAACATCCCCTATACCGGCAGCCGTGCGCTGGGAGCCGCGGTTATTAACGACAAAATCCTGTGTAAGGAGCTGTTTCAGGCCGCCGGCGTCCGCACGCCGCCAAGCCCTATACGGCGCGGTCCCGCGGCGCCTCCGGGACACGCGCTCTCCCGCGCTGATTTTCTGGCGGGCCGGCTCGAGCCTTCGGGCCTTGAGTACCCTTTTGTGGCGAAGCCCCCCACGCAGGGGCTAAGCATCGGGATAGAACTCTTCCACACTCCCCGGGACTTGTGGAAATTAGAAACGACTTTCCAATACGACGATCCCATTCTGCTTGAACGGTTTATACCCGGACATAACGCGACCGTAGGTATTCTGGAACACGCGGGGGGACGGCGTACCCTTTTCCCGCCGGTGGGCCATCCTGTCAACGAAGAAGAAAACACCGTGTTGCTGCGAGCCGGCGCGCCCGGGCCGTGGGTTGTTCGGGACTACCCCGAACCGCTTGCCGGTGAAATTACCGCGCTTGCCGAAAAGGTCTTTACGCTGACCCGCGCCGCCGGGTATGCGCGGGTTGATTTCAGAATATCGAGCGAGGATCGTCTCCCCTACGTGCTTGAAATCAACGCGGTTCCGGGTTTGAAGCCCTCCTCGCCGTTTGTCCGGGGCGCATCGCAAGCGGGCATTGACTATCATACCATCATACGCACCATCATAACGGCAGCCCTCCCTCCGC
>JAITHR010000280.1 GCA_031279895.1 Spirochaetaceae bacterium | reverse complement strand
GAGACGGGCCGCCGGCGGTTACCAGCGGATGGTGCCTTTTTGCCATACCAGTATTCGGTTGCGGATTTTAAGCTGGATGCCGATGAGGTAGGAGAACGTAAGCGCGATGATGATGAGGGCGGCGTATACGTTAGGGTACGCCAGCGTTTCCCGCTGCCAGTTAATATACCACCCGATCCCGAACTTGCAGCCTATCATTTCAGCAGCCATAAGGGTCAGGAAACAGGCGGAGGTGCCGTTAAAGATGCCGGCGAATATGCTGGGCGCCGCTGCGGGGAGTGCGATGGAGAGGATGTTCCGCAGGGCGCCGGCGCCCAGGGTGCTTGATACTTCGAAGTAGCTTTTCCGCACGTTTATAATACCGGAACTGGTCAGGACCGCGGTGGGAAACCAGACGCCCAAGGCGATGAGAAAGAGGCTTGCGTCGGCGGGTTTGAGGAAGATAACGAGCGCGACCGGTATCCACGCGGTTGACGGGATAGGCCCGATTATTCTGATAAAGGGCATAATCCAGTAGTTACAGCGCCGGCTCCACCCTATAAGGGCGCCGGTTGCCACTCCCAGCGCCGCGCCGATGAGGAAGCCGCCCACAAGAAGGCGGAGGGAATAGGCGAGGCACTTGAGGAGAAACAGCCAGTCGGTGAGGAATACCGCGATGACGCGCTCCGGGGCCGGGAAGTACAGGCTCGGTATGAGGTTGAGTTTGATGGTGATAAGGTCGTAGAGTCCCAGGAGGAGGAACGCGACTCCCAGAAACGGCGCCTTAAACGCCAGTTTGTTCCGACAGCGCGGGGAAAACACGCCGGCGAGCGCGGCGGCGGCGAATGCGGCCATAAGGAAGAGGAGGAGGCCGCTGAAATAGGGCAGTACCTTTACCGTATACCGCGTATTGACCGGCACGAGACGGTGAATGCCAAACACGACCCCCAGGGATGCCAGAGGTATGAGGGTTTGCCAATGCAGGACGGGTTTGATTGTTTTTGTTTTTTCCAGAATGTTCATGCTGCGATTATGCTCCTTGACAAATACATAGTTTTTATAAGTATTATGATTCAAAAAAGAATGTCAAGAGAAGCCGCCTCCGGCGGAGGCACATAAGCTTCCTGCGGCGCGGCTCCGAAGCACGACTGTCCGCTTACCACGCCGCACCTCTCAGCAGTCGGAGACAGCTTTGCCGCGGTATCGGGAAGCTTATGAAACCGCCGGAGGCGGCGGCTAGTTTTTCTGGGCTGCGAGGAGGATGAGCGTGAGGATGAGAAACACAACGGTTCCGACGGTGAAAACCGCGATGGCGGTGGAGAAATCCCAAAAAATAACGGACCAGGAGCTGAGGCTGTGGAGCATACTCCGGCACAGGAACACCACGCCGTTAAATACCAGAGGCAGCACGACCAGCATGGGAATACCCACTGACAGACTGGTCTTTTTTGTCCGGTACCGCCAGCCTATCACGATGACCAGAATGGTCATGGGCAGAAAAAACGCCACCTCTGAAAAACGATAGAGGATTTCCGCCTGAAAAAGCTCCGGAATATACCCGTAGACGCCGATACGTTTGGCCATTACCATAAGATCCCCGATGAGAATAGGCTCCAGCCCCCGGCCAAGCCGCGCAAGCACCAGAAAATCGTCATAGGAAAGGTTAATCACACACATACCGTCCCGCGCTTCCTGCGGCGGCGAACCCTGCCACAGCGGATCGTGCTGCTTGGTTTTGTCGATCCGATCCAGGGACTTAAACATGAACATAAGACGGGGGCCGCTTTCCAGCGCCAGCGGGAGTATCTTCATATAGGAGGTCCGCATCTGATAGAGGAGGGCGCCGGAGGCGTCAAACGCCATAAGCTCCACATCGATACCGTAGGAAAAATCCGGCGCCGTCGAGAGGGACGCGAAGCGCAGCACCATGCGCCCGTTTTTTTTCTCCTCCAAGAGGCGGAGCGGGAAGGAAAAGAGCGCGCTTGAGAGGATTTCTCCCACAGTCAGCTCTATTTCATCGGTAAAGAACGCGTCGGCTTTGGCGCCCCGCTCGCTTATCGCAAGAAAGCGGTCCACATCGGGGTCCCCCGGGGTCTCGACGGACAGCTCCTTGAAAATATAGTAGGCTCTGACCCAGTCTTCCCCTACCATCGCCTCGTAACCCGCCCGCTTTTTGCGGTACAAGTCGTGGATATGCTGCTCCCGTGTGTTAGGCGCGAGACCGGTTACCGCGCTCCACGCCTGATTCGCAAGCCGGTCCCCCTCATTGCGCTCAAGACTCCCCCGCCGCGCCAGACGCTCCCCCAAACGGGCGAGCCAGTGGGCGTCGAAGTAGCGTTCCGCCTGCATAGCTTTATCCGCCAGGGCCAGAGCCTGCGCCGCGTTGACCGGCTGCGGGGTCTCTTCAAGTTTGGAATAGACGGCCATCATATCCCGATACAGATCCCCTTTTACCCATGCGTCCAGCTGGAAGTCGGCTTGGGAAATCCGCCACGCCTCTATGCCCATAAGCGTATCGTTCCGAAGGGCGTCCAGTTCCGGGCTGTTGGGCCATATCCGGTCGCAGACCGCGATGAACTGCGCCGCCTCCGGCCACGCGCCTCTTTCCGCGCTGGACGCGGCCTTTTCTTTGGAGGCGGTGAAGAGGTAGCCTTCGGAACGCAGGGCGGTTTGCCGGTTTTGGGCAAGCGGGTACGCCAGAAAGAAGAGAAGCCCGTAACAGGCGATAGCGCTTATGGCGATAAAGACGGACGGTTTCACCTTATCGAGAAACACTTCGGAGAACCGGTCGAATTCCGCGTCGCGTCGCGCCGTGAGACCGAAAGGCAGCACCAAACCGGCCATCGTCAAAGCGGGAAACAGGGTGATAAAGGTAATAATCCCCTGCGTAAGGCGCCAGGCGTTTTTGTGAAACGACAAAGGCGGCGGCTCTCCGGGGAAAACGGCGCGGAATCCCATAATCGCAAGGCAGGAGAGCGCGATGTAGATACCAAACAGCCCCGCCGGGGAGAGGAAGGCGTCTTTAGAAATCTTCATCGATCATCCTCCGGCTTTTCCCAAGGCGGGCAAGGGCGGTGTAGAGGATGATGACCGCCCCCAAACAGCCGAACGCAAGGGGGCTTAGCACCCCTTGGGGAAACCGGTCCCCCATAAAAGAGGCGAGAAGGCTCTGCGTTTCCTCGGAGTTGAGGATTTTCTCCAGCGCGAGCACGCCCCGAAACGCGAGAATACCCAGAAAAAGGTTCGCCAGGGGCCATACGCTGAGGTCCATAATAAAGCGGCAGGAACTCAGGAGAAACACCAGGGAAAGCATATAGAGAAAGAACAGCATAAACCCTTCTTTGAAGCGCCGCGAGAACTGCGCCGCCGCACGGTCAATATCGCTCAGGATGCTTTGCAGAAAGAAATAGGTATTGCTTTGGAGGAGGGTGGGAGAGAACCCGAAGCCCTGGGCCGTTCCCAGCCCGTCAAAGCGCGACGGGGATTTCTCATACCGAAGCGGGCGGTCAGGCTCCGCCACCACCTGGGATCCCTGGGGGCTCCCCGGGTCCTGGAGAAAGACCCGCGTTTTGTGGGGAGGGTGGGAGAAGATAAGGCCCGGCTCGCCCAGGGTTATGCCCTGGGGCGGGGAAGAATCCGGAGGGATTCGCTCAAGGGCGTTTATGCCCAGGGCGATGAGGAGCGCGGCGCCCATTCCCAGAATAACGAGGCATATAATCGAGGCCGGAACCGGGATGCCCCGGCGGGCGGTATAGCTGATACCTAACAGAATGGAAAAATAGATGGTAACCGGAAAAGCGACCCGGGCCGCGGTGATACATTCTTCGATGCTTAACCGTGAGAGAACCGGTATGGCCCGTACCGATTCGATGCGGATCTGGAGCAGTTTCAGTACCAGGGACAACACAAACACGACCGCGAAACAGAGACTGATACCCAGAACCAACTGTACTATATGTTTCATTTTTTCTTCCCGTTTATAACTAGCACGGCGCGGGAATTTTTCACAAGGCCCCTCCCTGCCCCCGGTCTCCGCGTCCCGCGCCCTCCGGCCTAAAGCTGTTTGTCCGGCAGGGCTTTCATCTTTTCTTTAAGATCAAGGAGCATCTGGTCCGCGGCGGTGTCCGACTTCTCAAGCGCCTCGAATTGCTTTTCGAGGCTCGCGTTGGACGAATACTCGTCGAGTTCCTGCGCCGCGTCAGCCTGGGCCTCCATCTGATCGACCTTGGCCGCCATCCGGTCAAAGGCGTCAAAGGCGCTCCGGTTGCCGGACACCGAGGAGATCGTGTCTTGAATCTTCTGCTGGGCTTCGGCGCGTTTGGCCCGCGCCACCAGCAGGTTTTTCTTGCGCTGCGCCTCTTCTATCTTGTTTTGCAGTTCCCGCAGGGATACTTTTAGCTTTTCCACCGCGCTCTTTTGGGCTTCCCACTGTTTTTTATATTCCATGCCGGCGTTTTCATATTCCTGCTTGCGAAGGAGCGCCTCTTTCGCAAGGTCGTCTTTTCCCGCCTGCACCGCCAGCATAGCTTTTCTTTCCCATTCCTGGGACAGGGCCTGCTGGTTCATCACCTCCCGCTCAAGCTTCTTTTCGTCCGCGATGGCCATGGCCACCGCCTTCTTTGATTCGATGAGCTGCTCACTCATGTCGATGATAAGCTGGTTAAGCATCTTTTCCGGCTTTTCGGCCTTGCTTATCATATCGTTCACGTTTGACGAGATGAGCGTTTTAAGCCTTGAGAAAATTCCCATGTGTAAACTCCTCTATCGTTTTCTATACCCCGACAATATCGGATAATGCTGGGTTAAGGCGAGGCTGAAAGCCTCAATGACCGCCCGCAGCTCCTCGAAATCCAGCGTGTCGTACTGCCAGCTGTCAATAAGCACGATGTTATCCCCCTCAAGCCCGTAAGCGCCGTGGACCATATCCGTCGCGTTGAGTCTGAGGAGTTCGGTAAAAAGCGCCGGGCGGTTTTCTTCGGGCGCTTCCATAACGAGGGTTCTGAAAACCACGAGCGGCTCCGCGTACACGACCGCCACCTCCATCGGGCCTTCCGGTTCAACCAGCCACAGATTGGTTTCCACCTCGCGATAGGAAACGTGCAGTTCCCTAAGATACTGTTCTATTTTATTTTCAGTCATACCCCATCCTTATCGTATACCCCGTGATTATCCCAGAAATACCTGTCCCTGACAATCGACCACCAGAGCCGTTTTGCAGCGGGTGCAGAGGATACGCCCCGCTTCCCCGACTTCCTGCGCGGAGGAACAGGCGGGACACACCGCTTGTCGGGGAAATGCCGCGTGTTCCGGCTCCGGCGCGGACAAGAGAAACGCCTCGACGGACCGGGCGCGGCTTTCTCGTATCGTAAAGGCTTGGGCGAATCCCAAGACCTGCAAAACCCCCTGCACCCTCGGCTGAATACCGAAGAATACCACGTCCCCTCCTTTGGCTTTGACCAGATTAAGGAAGAGCGAGAACGCGCCGATGCCGGTGGAAGAAATATCCGCCAGGCCCGCGCACTGGAACAGAAGCTTGGTATATCCCTTTTCAATCGCCTTGACCACCTGTTTCTCAAGAAACGGCGCGTTATGCGTGTCAACCGAGCCGATTAAAGAGACCGTCAGCATCTCTTCGGATTCCCGCGCCCTCTCAAGGGTTATTACCAGGTTTTCGTCTTTTTCATCATCAAATCCCTGAACGATTTCGTTGTTTGACATATCCTTATGTCCGCATTCCTTTTCTTTGTCATTTTATTCTATTAAAA
>JAITHR010000247.1 GCA_031279895.1 Spirochaetaceae bacterium | reverse complement strand
CAATAATTTCGGTAGTTATGGATATTAAGATGTCTTTTATCCTTTCTCATAAGAATAAATATATAAAATTTATTTTATAATTGTCAACTAATTTTCTTGCTATTTTGCATAATCAGTTTTGTAACCGATAAAACGCGGCGCGGACCCGTAGGCCCGCGCCGCCTCTTTTCGCTTTTCTAGCGGTTAATGGTGGTGTCCGCCGGATCCTTTGTAGCTCGTGTGGAGCAGGTGGTGGGATTTCTCGCCGTTCGGTTCGCCCAGGAAGTCCGCGTAAATCTTAACTATCGCGGGGTTCTCGTGGGATTTCCGCTTGGGCAGGGCTTTGTCGTGTTCAAAGGTAACGTGCCGGCGGTTGTTATACGCCTCCGGTTTATCCGAGTCCACCAGAAGTTTCGGCTGGCCGCCGCCGCTCACGCAGCCTTCGGGACAGGTCATCACCTCGACAAAATGGAGGTCCAGAGTACCGGCTTGCAGTTTCTCCATCACAGGCTCGATGTTCTTCAAGTTCGTAACGACCCCGACTTTCAAGACCAATTCTCCGGCTTTAATCTCCGCAATACGGAAACCGTCGGTTCCCCGTACCGGATGTATGTCTACGTCGGTGAGTTCCTTGCCCGTAACCAGCTTGTAGCCCGTGCGGATCGCGGCCTCCATGACGCCGCCGGTAACGCCGAAGATAGTCCCCGCACCGGTATACTCCCCAAGGGGCTGATCGAATTCTTCGTTGGGAAGCTGGGCGAAATCAATCCCGTATTTCTTGATCAGATAGGCAAGCTCCCGCGTGGTGATTACCACGTCTATATCCTTATGCCCGCTGGCTTTCATCTCTTCCCGACTGCATTCAAATTCTTTACAGGTACAGGGCATCACCGACACGGTAAATACCTTGGACGGGTCAATCCCGTTTATCTTGGCGCCGTAGGTCTTTAACACCGGCCCGAACATCTGCTGGGGGCTCTTGCAGGTTGAAAGATGCTTGGTCAGCTCAGGGTAGTTGTTTTCTATAAATTTGACCCACGCGGGACAACAGGAGGTAAACATGGGCAATACGCCCTTTTTCGTAACCCGTGAAACCAGCTCGGTACCCTCTTCCATAATGGTCAGATCCGCGGCGAAATTGACATCGTAAACCTTGTTAAATCCAAGCCACCGGAACGCCGCGGCCATTTTGCCCGCGGCCAGAGTACCCAAAGGCAATCCGAACTCTTCGGCGATACCTACCCGCACCGCGGGGGCGGCCTGCACCATGGTAAATTTCGACGGGTCTTGCAGTGCGGCGATTACCTCATCGAGATGGCTCACGTTATACGCGGCAAACAGCGGTTCCGTGAGGGTGTCCGGCAGGTTTCGTTCCTGCCGCTTCTTAGCATACAACTCGATCCCGCGGCCAAAAGGAGAAATATACGATTTACACTTCTGTACGCATTGTCCGCACATGACGCACCGTTCCGGGACAATGGTTTGCGGCTCATGGAGATTCCCCTCAATCGCGTACACCGGACATACTTTGGTACATTCCTGGCACCCGGTACAAATATCTTTATCAATCTGAATAACCGTCATGTTTAGGCCCTCCCCTGTTTTGTCGAGTCCGCGACCGATTCTATCGCGTTGGTCGCCCGAATCCGTTTCTCCTGCACCTCGGATGCGAGATCAACTAAACGCAGCGCCTCATTCGGACAGGTCGCCACACACGCGGGTCTCTCCTTGCCAACACATAGGTCGCACTTATTGACGTACTTGACGTGGCCCTGTTCTTTGGGAACCCCCGCACATCCGAACGTCTCGGCGGCCTTGACCACTTCAGAGGCGCCCAGCATGGCGATAGCGCCGAAAGGACAGGCCATCGCGCAGTTCTTGCACCCGATACACTTCCTGCGGTTCACCACTACAATTCCGTCCTGTCGGAAAATCGCGCCGGTTGTGCAGGATTGCAGACACGGCGCGTTTTCACAGTGATGACACTGTACCGGCATTGTACCGCGATCAGTCTTGGTAAGGTACAAATTAGGAATAACCGGCGATGTAACGGTTCCCACCGTTTTCAGCGCCCCCTTCTCGTGTGCGGCAAAACAGGCGACCTCACAAGCGCGGCAGCCGGTACACTTTTCTATGTCCGCCATCACAAAATACGATAACTCTCCATCCATAATAAAACATCTCCTTATCGACGTACCGAAACAACAGAAAGATTCCGGCGCCGTCTATTTAATAATGATTCTAAAGCCCTTGTTCCAGTATCTTTTTAAAATCATCAACGCCGACACGATCAAGCAGTTTGCCAAGCCGTTCGCCTTTGGCGGCGTTACGGGCAAAAAAATCCAGCGTTTTTTCAAGCGCGTTTAACACATCCTCTTTTTTAGGGAGAACCGGTATAATCGTTTTGCCCACTCTGATTTCATGGCCGAAACAACCGCCGAAATACAGCGTATATCCTTGCTCTGATCCTCGTATGCCGATGTCGTTTGCCTCGACTCGGGCGCAGTTGTTTTTACAGCCGGTTACGGCGATTTTTAATTTCGCGGGAAGCTCGCGCCCAAAGTATTTGTCATAAATCGCACGCGCCAGATCCCCCGTGTCTATTTTGCCGAATTTACAAACCGCCGCGCCAAAACAGGCTGACACGCCTCTTACTCTCGGCCCGGCGATAAACGCTTTGATACCGGCCTCTTGCAGTATCCCCCGGACAGTTTCCACCTTTTCAGAGGGAATAAACGGGATTTCAATCTGCTGACGGGTGGTAACATGGATCTGTCCGTTACCATGGTTTTCAGCGATTTCTATTACTTTTTTTAAAAAACCGGTACTCACTGTACCGCCGGACACGCAGAGCCGCAAAGAAAAGAAATCCTTCTGGACCTGCTGAAAAAATCCTTTGCTTTTTAATGCGGCGGCGTCAACTTCCATATTTATTGCCTCCAAATACCGTGCGGTTTTGCGCCTGAAACGATCCGTCCGGTTTAATCATACAATAAGGTTAAACCGTCTGCGGCAACCTTTCGTTTTTCTTCTATAGGAACATCCTCAAATACCTGTTTGTCTACGGCGTACCGGCACGCCGCAATACAATCCGGTATAGGCAGTCTCTTTTTCACGCACGGCCCGCACTTCGCCGCTTCGATTAAGAGATCTCCCCGAAGATACACCATCGCGTTCTCGGCGCAGATTACGGCGCAGGTCTCTTGTCCGCACCTCGCGCATCGTATCAGAATATGTTCCGGCGCCGCTTCGATCTTCATGCTCACCTCCCTATGACTCGGTAATCCGCTGGCTATGGGTATAAATGTTCATATAGCCTCGACGCACAAATCCCGCAAGGGTAATCCCGGCGGTTTCGGCCCGCTTCACCGCGTCCAACGTGCCGGCTCCATGACAGAGCAGCACTTTCACGCCGGTACGCTCGATCATCATAACTATTTTCAGCGCAAGCCTGCCGCTAAAAATAAAGGCTTTCCCCTCCGGGCTCATGCCTTTACGCACCATCTCCCCAATAGTCTTTGCCGCCGCGTTATGCCGGGCAGCGTCCTCATGGAGGACCGCGATCTCGCTCCCGTCGGTCAGCGCCATTCCATGAACCGCGCCGGTTATATGAAACAGTCTGCACTGTTGATTAAAGGTTTCCCACAGGGTATAAATCGCTTCTTTAGAGAAAGAATAATGCTCTGAATAATCCTCTAAAGAAGAACCGTTTGAAAAAGGAAAGGCCGCTTCCCTCCGGGAACTGTCCCCGTTCTCTACGGACAGCCGGATTTCCCGCTCTTTCTGATCAACCGTTAGGCTCTGAATATCCCCGAATCCGGCAATATAGCCTTCCGCAAAAGCATACCCTACCGCAAGATCCTCTAAATCAACAGGCGTACAGGCAAAGGTATGGACCGGATTTCCATTGACACTAAGCCGATACGCCTCCTCCCTAATCAGCCTGTCGGTACGTTTATACCGCCGGTTTCCGTCGATTCGGACAATAGGTAATTCGTCCCATGAGGAATCGGCGGTTTCTTTTTCGTTCATACAGCGCATCCATGCGGTTTACCCTTGGCAGAGCACCGCGTTTTTGCGTTTTTCCTCCAGACTTGTTTCGAGTTTTTCCTCGCTTACCAGCGACAAAGCTTCGGTGAGACAGACTTTTACGCAGGAAGGAGAATCCGCAACCCCCGCGCAGAGATCGCATTTATTGGCGATCTTCTTAAAGGACCCGTCGGTTTGGACCTCCGCGGTTTCAACGATTTCCACCGCGCCGAAGGGACAGGCGATTACGCAGTTCTTGCACCCGATACATTTGTTCCGGTTGATGACCACCGCGTTGCCTTCAACGGTTATCGCGTTGGACGTACACGCGCTCTTACACGCGGGATTCTCGCAGTGTTTGCACTGAACCGGCGCACTTATCCGAGCGGTTTTTACCATAAAGAGACGCGGATTAAAGTCATACCCGTCCGGGTCTATCTCAAATATCCTCGCGCCTTCATGGGCAACCACACAGCTTATCATACACGTCCTGCACCCGATACACCGGGCGGGATTTGCTTTTACAAAAAGGTTCATGCCGCTCCCCCCCCGGCACACTTTGCCGCCGCGCCGCTCCGGATACCTGCCAATACCGCTGTTTTTCTGTCGATCCCTTGGAAAATCCGCAAGAACAACTGAAACTCCGTGCCGCGATAGCAACAGGGTGTTTTATTTTCTTGTAATGCCGCCATAGCGTACCCTCCTTACATCTTTACTTATGCCGTTATTTTGTATACTGAAAGCGCCTATACTCCCAGCCTCCCGCCTTACGATAGACGGCGGTAATCCGCCGCGTGTAGGGTGGTAATTTCAGTATGACTCCGAACCGAAAGCCGGTCAAGTATTTTTTTAATGTTGACGCGCCTTTTTCACGCGATATTCCATACTCAAGGCTTTACTCAGGCTCTCACCCGAATAATCTCTTTCCCGCCGCCTGTAACGCAGACCCCTCCTTGCGGCGTTACGATATAGGTATCTTCCACCCCGGCCAGTCCTATGCCCGGAACCCCTTTCTTCGGCTCAAGGGCAATAACCATGTTCTCTTCGAGAGGTTTGTCAAAACCCGCCGCAATAACCGGCAGCTCGTCGATTGTAAGCCCGACCCCGTGTCCCAGGAATTTGACGCGGTGCCGGTTATCGACCCCCATAAAACAATCCAGATCCTCGGCGCTGACAGACCCCATTATCTCCTGATAGATTTTTGACGGAACCGCCCCGGGCGCGAGCAGCGCCGCAAGCAGTCTTTGTATTTCGAGGCAGAACCGGTGGGCTTTCTCAAACGGTTCCGGCGGTTCGGCGCCGAAAAAATACACCTGCGTCTTGTCGCTGTGGTATCCCCGGACTCCGAATCCAATATCCACAAAGACCGCGTCTCCTTTGGCAAGGCGGCGTTCGTGGTCGGCGCTCAGCGGCGACGCGGGGCTTTCGCCTTTGGCGCCGCCGGGCCCGTCAAACATGGAAGGATACAGGGCGTTCGTGCCGAAACCTATCTGGCCTATGGTTATGCCCCCGTGCTTTTGGTGGAACCGGTTAAGCCCCTGATACCCGTGCCGGTACATGGCCGCCGCAAGTTCCCCCAAAAACTCCGCTTCGCTCATGCCCTCCCGAAGGAGCGCGGGAACCTCTTCTTCAAGCACGATTCGGTGGGCTTCCCCGGACCTGCGGATAAGGGCGCGTTCCGCGTCGGACTTGACGCTCCGTATTTCGCGTATAACCGTATCAAGAAACCCCACAGGCTCGGAAAAAGAAAAATACCTACCCAGCCGCTCAAGGGATGCGAGGGAAAAGGTCTCTCCTTCAAGATAGAGTTTCCCCGTGTCCGCGCCTGTCTTTTCCGCCGCGTCCCGATACGAGCGCAGAGGCGAGAAGGTTTCGTCCCCGCCGTTCTCTTCTTTAAAGAGCGGGGTTTCCAGAGCCGCTCTGGGAAAACTCCGGCGCACCCCGTAGAAGAGCCTGCTCCCGTTCGGACTGCTCTCATCCCTTTGGATAAGGACGATTCCGTCTTGGATGGTTCCGGTAAAATAGTATTGATTAACCGAATCGGTAAACGCCGCGGTATTCCAGTCAGGACAGCGGGCATTCATGGCCGCGGCAAAACGCCGTCTCCGGCCTCGTAATTCTTCAGCACTGAAATCCATGCGTAAAGCATACACCTTTTCCCCTCCCCCTTTCCAGCCGCAGCCTCCGGCCCGTCTCCGACGGCTTCAAACATGGCCGCCTGTTGTTTCAAAGCAGTGCAACACCTTGTCCGGTGAGCGGGCTGGCTACTGTTGAGGCGCGGCTACGCTTCGCGCAACGGCGGGCGGTTCGGGAGCGCCGCGTTGTTGTGCGCGGTAAGGGGCGGCGCGTTGTTCGGGGCGCTTCGCATAACGCTTATGAAACCGTCGGAGACGGCGTTGTTCGGGGTGCGGCGCGGGAAGCCGCAGTGGGGGGTTTGGGGGGTCTATGACCCCCCAGCCGCCGGAGGCAGCTTGTCTGTCGTTGCCCGGTTCGGGGCGCTTCGCAGGACGCTTATGA
>JAITHR010000153.1 GCA_031279895.1 Spirochaetaceae bacterium | reverse complement strand
TCAGGTGCTCGGCATGGTGCGCCAGTGGCAGCGCCTCTTCTATGAGGGGCGGTATTCCGAAACGGTCCTTGACCGGTGGCCGGACTTCGTGCTGCTTGCGCGGGCTTACGGGCTTTCCGGCTATAGGGCGGACACTGAGGCCGCGTTCTCCGCGGCGCTCGATAGGGCCATGGACGACCTCCGGCACGGAAAAGCCGCGCTCATTGACGCGGCGATAGATCCGGACGAGCAGGTGCTTCCCATGGTACCCAACGGCCAGCCTATCGACCGCCAAATCCTCTAGCCGTCTCCGACGGTTTTAAACATGGCCGCCTGTTGCTTCAAAGTAGTGCAACACCCTGTCCGTTAAGAGGGCTTGCACTGCCCAGGCGCGGCTACGCTTCGCGCCGTCTTCGACGCTTCGGGAGCCGTGCGTTGTTGTGCGCGGCAGCCGGCGGCGGTAATTCTTTTCTTCATAGAGAGTTAGATACACGTCTCCCCGCTCTGGAGACACGCATCCCCGACACGCGGACACGCATCCCCGACACGCGGACACGCATTTCCGTCGCGGGGATACGCATTTCCGTCGCGGGGATACGCATTCCCGTCGCGCAGCCTCCGGCTGTTCCCTAAGCTTCCCGCCACGCGCCTGTAAGCGGTCAACGACCGCTTTGCCGCGCCCCGCAGGACGCTTATGTGCCACCCGCCGCCGGCGGGCTTATGGAACCGTCGGAGACGGTGCGATAAACGGCAACAAACCATACCAAACGGCAGCATATCGCAGGAGGTGTCTATGAGGTAAATGCGAGTCGCGTATGACTAAACGTGGTGTAGAAGTAGCTTGCCCGCCACGCGCCGCTAAGCGGACTTTGCCTGCTTTGCCGCGGTATCAGGACGCTTATGTGCCTCCGCCGCCGGCGGTCGGAGGCGGCGGTGCGCCGCTAAGCGGACTTTGCCTGCTTTGCCGCGGTATCAGGACGCTTTTGAAACAGCCGGAGGCTGTGCCTCCGCCGCCGGTGGTCGGAGGCTGCTGTTGAACAGGGAGTATGCCGCGGGCGTTACCAGCAGGGTCATAAAGAAACTCACCGAAAGCCCCCCGACAAAGGTCTTCCCGATAGGCTGAATCGTGTCCGCGCCGGAGCCCGGGAAAAACGCGATCGGTATCATGCTGATAATCGTGGTAAGGCCGGTCATCAGAATAGGCCGGAGCCGGTTCCGGCCCGCCTCAACGCACGCTTCCCGCACCGGAAGCCCCCGGGCGCGGAGGGTATTGGTATAGTCAACCAGCACGATGCCGTTGTTCACCACCACCCCGACGAGCGCCACGATGCCCACCGCCGAGAAAACGGACATGGCCTGGTTCCCGATCTTGTAGATCCAGACCACCCCGATAAAAAGGAGCGGTATGGAAAAGAAAATCACCAGCGGGTCCACAAAGGACTCGAACTGGCTGGCCATAAGGCCGAACACGAGAAACACCGCGGCGCCTATGATAAAGAGGAAGCGCGTGTTGTAGGTCTGGATTTCCCGCGCCTCCCCCAGATACCGCACCGTTACCCCTTCCCGCGGCACGAGGTATTGGCGCACCGTCTCCTCAAGGCGCTTCTGGATCTCGGTTACGGCCATGCCACCGGGCAGGCTGCCGGTAATCCGCAGAACCCGCTCCTGATTTTCCCGCCTGATTGACGCGGGGGAACGTCCCTCGGTAATCGTTACCACGTTTGAAAGGGCAATCCGCTCGCCGCCCCTTCCCATCACAAAAAGCGCGTCCAGATTGGGCAGCCCCGCCTGATCGCTTTTCTGGAGAATGACCTGTACGTTGATAATCCGGTCACCCCGGCTTATGGTGGCGGCGTTGGTACCGTTAATCGCGGTACGCACCTCTTCGGCAACGGCGGAAAGGGAAATCCCCAGAGTCGCGGCACGGTCGCGGTCGATTTCAAGGCGCAGCTGGGGCGCGCCCTCGCTGAGACTCACCTCCGGGTTCTCTATCTCCGGCAGGTAGCGCGTGATTATGCCCTGTATCTCCCCGGCGGCTCTCAGCAGCTCGTCAGCGTCCTTTGAACTTACGGCTATCTCCACCGCGGACGTGGTTCCCATACTCCGGCCCGCGCGGAACGCCACCTGTATCCCCGGTATGTTCGATACCACAGGCGTAAGCTTGCGGATTATCGTGTCCGGCGTGTCAATCTGTTTGGCCGGCTCCGGCAGGATGATTTGCAGGGTTCCCTGGGTCGAGCCGCTCTGACGGGCGGTCAGCACCAGATCCCGATACCCGATTACCTGTTCCCGCACGATGACTTCAAGGTCTTCCAGAGTGCGCTCCGTAACCGCGATAGGCGTGCCCTGGGGCAGCGAGACGTTAAGGGTAATCGAGTCGTCGGTTCTGCTGCGGAAAAAGAGGTTCATGCCGATACCGCCGAACTGGGTGAGGGAGAACGCGAGGATAAGCAGCACCAGGGAAAGGACCAAAAGCCGGTGTCCCAGGCAGTATTCGATGGCGCGGCAGTAGAAACTGTCCAGTTTCTCGAAAAACGTCTCCATAGCCGCGTCAGCTTTCCGCAGGAGCGGGTTTCGCAGGGGCTTCTGCTTACGGGTGTCAAGGCGCATGATAGACCCCGCGAGGCTCGGCACCAGGGTCAGCGCCACGAAGAGGGAGCAGAGGAGCGAGATGACCACCGTGAAAATCAGGTCGTTAAAGAGCTGCCCCATCATCTCAAGGTCGTTCTTATAGATGATAAGCGGCACGAATACGCAGAGGGTCGTGGCGGTCGAGGTAACGATAGCGCGTATCATCTCCTGACTTCCCAGTATCGCGGCGATCTCCGGTTTCGCGCCCCGGAGCCGGTAGGCGTGTACGTTGTCGAGTATCACGATAGAGGCGTCGACGGTCATGCCCAGCCCCAGGATGAGGCCGGTCATGGTAAGAAGGTTGAGGGTGAAACCGAAAATTGCCATGCACATAAGGGTCAGGAGGATGGATACCGGTATGGAAAGCCCCACGATGAGGGTGCCTTTCACGTTCCGCAGGAAGACGAACAGCACGAGCATGGCGAGGATCGCCCCCTGGAGCGCGTTGGTATACACCTGGCGAAGCGTGGCGCTTATGAGCGTGGTGTTATCCGACAGAACCTGCACGGTAATCCCCTGGGGGAGGCTTTCGTTAATCTCCGCCAGGGCATCCCGCACCCGCGCCGCGACGCGCACCTGGTTGCTGTCGCTCGCGCTGGTAACCTGAAGGTACACCCCGCTCTGGCCGTTGACCCGCACCCGCGCCGCGTTGTCGTTATAGGCCGGCGCGATGTCCGCCACGTCTTCAAGGCGGACAATGCGGGAGCGGTTCGCGTCGGCGCCGTCAGCGCTCTGGGACACGGTCTTTACCACGAGGCGCTTTATCTGGTCTATGCTGTGTAATTCCTGGGCCGTGAGGATCTGGTATTCCATGTCCCCCCGCCCAAGGCTCCCGCCGCTTGAAAGGATATTCTGCCCCCGTAACGCCGCGTTGAGGTCCCGGAGCGTAAGGTTAAGCGCGGCCAGACGGTTTTGCGAGACCGCGACCCGCACCAGCTGGGTGGTGCCGCCGGTAACTTCCGCGGCGGCCACCCCGTTGATACGCTCGATTTCCGCCTGTATCTCGTCCTCCGCAAAGAGGCGCAGCTGGTCCGGCGGGTAGTCCCCGCGCACCACGAGGCGCATGATAGGCGTGGCGGCCATATCGTACCGCCTGACCACCGGCGCGCCCGCGTCGTCCGGCAGGGAGTTGGCAATACGGTTCACGAGGGTTTGGGCGTCGGTCATGGCTTTGTCCATGTCGGTTCCGTAAGAAAAGTTCAGGTTAATGGAGCTGTATTCAAAATTGGAGGTGCTGGTCATGTCCGTAAGCCCCTTCGAGACCGCCAGCGCCCGTTCAAGGGGCATGGTGATGTTCCGCTCCACGTCGGCGGGTCCCGCGCCGGTGAGCCGCGTATACACCGACAGGACCGGACGGGCTGTCGAGGGGTACAGGTCAACCGCGATATGGGGAACCAGGGTGGCCGCCACGCCCATCGCAAGGCCGTACAGCACCACCACCGTTACCGGTCGCTTTACCGAATACTCAGCAATACTCATAGCTCTCAGCCTCCGGCTGTT
>JAITHR010000289.1 GCA_031279895.1 Spirochaetaceae bacterium | reverse complement strand
TAAACGCCGGCGTTTCAAGTCTAAACGCCGGCGTTTCAAGTCTACCCGCCGGCGTTTCAAGTCTAAACGCCGGCGTTTCAAGTCTAAACGCCGGCGTTTCAAGTCTAAACGCCGGCGTTTCAAGTCTACCCGCCGGCGTTTCAAGTCTACCCGCCGGCGTTTGAAGTCCAGCCTCCGGCTGTTTCAACGGCTTCTTGATACCGCGACAAAGCCGGACTGTCAGATGACGATGGGGGACAGAGTAACCGACAACGAGGGGACGGGTATGTGCGCACAACGGGGACAGAGTAACCGACAACGAGTGGGACGGGTATGCGCACAACAGGGGACGCTTATGGAACCGTCGGAGACGGCGGGGCGGGACGCAGGACGCTTATGGAACCGTCGGAGACGGCGCGTCCGCGCACGATGTAATACAGAACCGCCGCGTATTCCCGCA
Organism: Spirochaetaceae bacterium; assembly: GCA_031279895.1. GTDB lineage: Bacteria > Spirochaetota > Spirochaetia > Treponematales > Breznakiellaceae > JAITHW01. The sequence goes on along the minus strand of JAITHR010000289.1, from coordinate 2,831 downwards.
AAAGATAGATCGGGAGCGACGGAAGGAGGCTTTTGCTCCCCAGACCGGAAACGTGCCGATACCCGAGGCGCTTTGCCAGGGACAGAGCGCGGAACAGGTGGTAGTCGCTCGAAACAATAACCACCCGCTTGTCCGCAAGGCCGTAGCGGGCGTCGGAGAAAACCAGATTTTCAAAGGTGCTGGCAGCGCGTTCTTCCATAAGAATACGATCCTCCGCGATACCGGCGCCCAGGAGGATGCGCCGCATGGCCTCGGATTCGGAAATCCGTTCCCCCGGCCCCCTGCCGCCGGTTACTACCGCTTTGGTCCGGGGATTTTCATGGAGATACCCCGCCGCGGCCAGAGCCCGCCGCGAAAGGGGAACAGACGGTATCTCCCCGTCAACCTGGCACCCGAGAACCACGAGGCAGTCCGCCCCGCGCTCCGGCGTTTCTCCCATAGTATACAAAATCGCGCCCTCAACAATGACAAACGACGCCAGTACCCCGAAGAAAACCGCCCGCACCGCCGGATGCCGGGGTTTCGCCGGCACGGGGCGCGGATTTCCGCGGCGGGACCCAAGGGAATACAGGCAGAGGAGGAACCCCGCGGCGCCTACCCCAAGGTTAAAGCCGTCGAGCCTGCCCCAATAAAGGGATATGCCTGTAATATAGAGGACCGTTACCGCGCCCAGGACGCCGAAAAGCGTTTCGGGCAGCTTCCATTTTCGCATACCTGACTCCACGCGAGCGTATCCCCGGCCAACAGGCGCGAGGCGGCTTGTTTTTTTTCCCAAGACAGAGTATATCGGATACCATGAAGACCATAAAGACTATAAAGACCATGAAAGCGGCGCGGGCGCCCCGCGCTTTTCTCGCGGCTCTGGCTCTGGCCGCGTCCCTCTCGGCCTGCGCCACGAACAAGGAGCCGGTGCCGCCGGATCTGAGCCCCATGGAACTCATCCAGCGCGGCCAGGAGGCGTCGGACATTAACCGGTATGCCAAAGCGATCCGGTTTTATCAGGCCGTTATTGAGCGCTACCCCTCCTATATAGACGAAATCTGCGCCTCTGAATATGAAATCGCCTTTATCCACTACAAACAGAAGAAGTACGACCGTGCGGCGGAGGAGTTTCACGCCCTCCTTGCCCGCTATGACACGCCGGACGGGGAGCTGCTTCCGCCGCAGTTCAATAAACTGTCCCGCATCGTCCTTGCCAAAATAGAAACCAAGCGGAAAAAGCCCGTTGCGCCGCCGCCTGCCGGCGGGATTTAAACGGCTTCCCGCTTTGAACCGCGTATCAGCACGTCGTTTAGAAAAAAGCTTCCCGATACCGCCCGAAAGGGGCGGGGCGTGAGAAAGGCGTGTATCAAGACGCTTATGAAACCGCCGGAGGCGGCGGGTAAAAGAGAGGGAAAAAACGATGCGAAAACCGTTTATTATCGCGGAAATCGGCACGTCCCATCAGGGCGACCGACAGAAGGCCCGCGATTTGATTGACGCCGCCGCCGCATCCGGCGCGGACTGCGTGAAATTCCAGATGGTATACGCCGATGAAATCCTCCACCCCAATACCGGCACGGTTGCCCTGCCCGGGGGGAACATCCGGCTCTACGACCGGTTTAAGGCCCTTGAGATGCCGCCGGATTTCTTCGCGGACCTCAAAGAGTACGCCGAGGCGCTGGGGCTGGACTTTTTATGCACCCCTTTCGGGCTGCGGAGCGCCAGGGAACTCCGCGCTTTGGGACCGCGGGCCTTTAAGATCGCCTCGCCCGAACTAAACCACGAGGCGCTCCTTCGGGAGGTGGCGTCCTACGGGCTTCCGGTGTACCTTTCCACCGGCGTTTCAAAGCTGGGGGACATTGAGGAGGCGCTGGAGAACCTGCGGGGCGCGCCGGTGTGCCTCCTCCATTGCGTTACCTCCTATCCCGCGCCGCCTGAAGAGTGCAACCTTATGCTCATGCGGAACCTTGGGGCGGTTTTCGGGGTTCCTACGGGCTTCAGCGACCACACCCTTGATCCGCAACTGGCGCCCCTTCTCGCGTCCGGTTTGGGCGCCGCGGCGGTGGAGAAGCATTTCTGTCTGTCCCGTGCGGATTCGGGCCTTGACGACCCTATTGCCCTGCCCCCCGCGCTGTTTGCGGAGATGGCGCGGGGCATCCGGCGTGCGGCGCTCCGGCCTTTCGAGGAGACCCGTGCGGAACTTGCCGAAGCGCGGGGCGAGACGGCGGTGGCCGCGGTCCTGGGGGACGGGGTAAAGCGCCTTGCGGCCTCAGAGGAGGCGTCTTACGGGCGCACCAACCGGTCCCTCCACGCGCTTTGCGCGATTCCGGCGGGGACGGTCATGACACCGGAGGCGGTCGCGCCCCTGCGGACCGAAAAGCGTCTGCGCCCGGGGCTTCCCCCGTCATGGTTTTCAAAGATAATGGGAAAAACGGCCAAAAACACCATTCCCGCCGGCGAGGGCATCCGATTCGAAGATATTTTTACCTAACCGCCTCCGCAGCCTCCGCAGCCTCCGGCTGTTCCATAAGCGTCATGCGCCGCGCCCCGAACAACAACCGTCAGCTGACAGTCCGGCTTTGAGCCGCGCCTTGCTCTGTCCCCACGCGCCTTGCTCCGTCCCCACGCGCCGCCTTGCTCCGTCCCCAGCCGCTCCGTCCCCACGCGCCGCCTTGCTCTGTCCCCACGCGCCTTGCTCTGTCCCCACGCGCCTTGCTCTGTCCCCACGCGCCTTGCTCCGTCCCCACGCGCCGCCTTGCTCCGTCCCCAGCCGCTCCGTCCCCACGCGCCTTGCTCCGTCCCCCCACGCCTGCTCCGTCCCCCCACGCCTGCTCCGTCCCCCCACGCCT
>JAITHR010000271.1 GCA_031279895.1 Spirochaetaceae bacterium | reverse complement strand
GGTATACCTTTTACGACAAAAGGTATACCTTTTACGACAAAAGGTATACCTTTTACGACAAAAGGTATACCTTTCAGGACAAAAGGTATACCTTTCAGGACAAAAGGTATACCTTTCAGGACAAAAGGTATACCTTTTGTGCCACCCGCCGCCGGCGGGCAGCCGCCCCTTTCATTCTGATTACCCCGCTGATAATACGGTTTTACCTCCCGAAACACCCCGAAACACCCCGAAACACCGGTTTTACCGGCAGCCTCCGGCCCGCCGCCGGCGGTTTCACAGCCTCCGGCCCGTCTCCGACGGTTTTAAACGGCTTCCTGTGTAGCGCCCCGAAGCGGTCAACGACTGCTGACAGCCGCACAACAACGCATGGTTCCCAAACCAACCGCCGTTGCGCGAAGCGTAGCCGCGCCTGGGCAGCAAACAGTGAAGTAAACGGACACGGTGTTGCACCACTCTGAAACAACACGCGGCCATGTTTGAAGCCGTCGGAGACGGCGGCGGGTAGACTCTAAACGCTAGCGTTTAGCCTTCAAACGCCGGCGGGTAGCCCTGAAAATACGTCTCAACAACACCGCGTTTCGCAGGGATTTCGCGCTGAAACCACGGTTTTACGGGTTAAAACCGCCTCCGGCTGTTCCATAAGCGTCTTGCGCCGCGCTCCGAACAATGACGGTCAGCTGACAGTCCGGCTTTGCCGCGGTGCACAGGAAGCCGTTTAAAACCGTCGGTGCCGGCAGTTGGGGGAACCGGGTCCCCCAAACCCGCCGGTAGCGGCTTCATGCCCCGCGCCTCAAAGCGGGCGTTGACTGCTTTGCCGCGGGATCGGGAAGCTTATGAAACAGCCGGAGGCTGCGACAACGCACGGCTCTCAAACCGCCGGAGACGGCGCGAAGCGTAGCCGCGCCTCAACAGCACTGATTTGCTCACCGGACACGGTGTTGCACCACTTTGAAACAACCGGCGGCCATGCTGTGCCTCCGGCGCCGCCGGCGGGGGTTGCTATGGCGCGGAGTCTTATGGTAGGATGGGCGGGTAAACGTGTGCGTACTATTTAAGATACGTTATTATGTGCATTTTAAGGATGGTAGGTATGTATTCATTGGTTTTTCCCGTGCTTATGGGGACTCCCGACGCCTCAGGCTCCGCCGGCGGAACCGGAGGGATGTTCGGGCAGTTGATTATCTTTGCCGTGATTATCGCTATTTTCTATTTCCTTCTTATCCGCCCGCAGCAGAAAAAGCAGAAAGAAACCGAGCGAATGTTAAGCTCCCTTAAAAAGGGAGACAAAATCGTTACTATCGGCGGTATTCACGGGGTCATTCAAAGCGTGAAGGAAGGCGCGGTCGTGGTGAAAGTCGATGACTATACCAAGATCGAGTTCAGCAGGAGCGCTATTTCCGGTCTTGAGACGCCGCCCGCGGCGGGGAAGGACGCGAAAGACGCCAAGGAAATCAAAGAGGCGAAAGAGAAAGGGAAGGAAGAAAAGGCCGAAAGGGAAGAGAGAGAGGAAAAGGAAGGAAAAGAGGAGAAAAAGAAAAGTATCATCCCCTTCGGGAAGCGCGAAGGGGCTTCCGAAGGGGATAAAGGGGACAAAGAGGATAAAGAGGTGAAAACATGAGCAAACGATACCGGTTTATCATCATTCTGCTTACTATGGTGATCTGTTTCGTGTTCCTCTATCCCACAATCCGGTGGTACTACCTCATCCCCCAAGGGGATAAAGACGTGGCGCTCCGGTCCAGGGAGGAGATTAAAAAGTATTCTTTCGAGGCCGCCCAAAAGGACCTGGGGGACCTCATCGAAATCGCCCGCGCCGAAGAGGGGGAGGTGCCGGAGCGCCTGGCGCCTCTGGTCTCGTCAGCCAGAAAGATCCAAAAAGACGCGAAACTGCCCGCGCCCGAATCATGGAGCGCCCGTGCGGTGCTGTCGGCTTTTTCCGGCAGGCTGGAAGCCCAGGAAAGGGTGGAAACCACGTATCGGGAGCGGATATTCAAGCTCAAAGACCTCCAGCGGAACGCGGTGCAGCTCGGTCTTGACCTCTCCGGCGGCCTAAGCATCGTGCTGGAAGTCAATACCGGGTCCCTCAAGGACCGGCTGGGGCGGGACGTTACCGACGCGGATCGGGAAGACGCGGTCAACAGGGCGCTGGAAGTGCTGAACAGCCGCATCGACCGCTTCGGCCTGACGGAGCCGGTTATCCGCCCCAAAGGACGGGGGTCCGATCAGATCTATGTGGAGATTCCCGGCATCCCGGACCCGGAGCGGATTAACTCGATTGTTATGGGCAAAGGGAGCCTGGCTTTTCATCTGGTTGACCTTGAGGCCACCAAGACCTTCGAGGAGTATTACCAGCGCTTTCCCCAGACCACGTTTGACGGGAAAGGGGGGCTCAAAGACCCCACTATCGTCCCTGCCGACGTGGTGATACGGGGGGTCTATACCAAAGACCGGTACGGCCTTGACGAACAGGTGCGGAACCCCGATACCGGCCTGCCTGAGTATGTGGCGGTTAAGAAAGAAGTGGGCCTTGACGGGAACCACATAAAAAACGCGCTCGTGGAGCGGGACAACCTGAGCGGGAAGCCGGAAGTAACCTTTATGCTCGATTCCGAGGGCGGGGAGATTTTCTATAAACTGACCTCCGCGAACGTGCGGAAGCCCCTTGCCATCGTGCTGGACGATAGGGTCAAGTCCCAGGCCACCATCGAGGCCGCTATTCGGGACGGGGTGCGCCTGACCGGTTTCGGTCTTGAAGAGGCGAATAATATCGCCCTTACCCTGCGCACCGCCGCGCTGCCGGTGGAACTGGAAGTGATAAGCCAGCAGAGTATCGGCCCGTCATTGGGGGCTGATACCATAAGGCGGGGCCTGTACGCGCTCTTGGGCGGGCTTACGGCGGTGATGGTTTTCATGCTCGTCTATTATAAGAGCGCGGGAATCAACGCGGTCATCGCCCAGATCTTAAATATCTATTTTATGTTCAGCGTGCTTTCGGCTTTTAATTTCACCCTGACCCTGCCGAGCATCGCCGGCTTTATCCTTACCATCGGCATGGCGGTTGACGCCAACGTGATTATCTTCGAGCGCATGAAAGAGGAACTCCGGCTGGGAAAAAGCCGCAAGGCCGCGATTGACGCGGGCTTTGACAAGGCGTTCTGGGCGGTTATGGACGCCAACATCACCACCTTTATTGCCGCGCTCTTTCTTTCCCAGCTTGGATCAGGCCCTATTCAGGGGTTTGCCGTGAGCCTCGCCATCGGGGTATTCTCATCGGTGTTTACCGCCCTGTTCGTTTCCCGCCTCATCTTTGATTTTGAGACCGACGTGCTGGGAAGCAAGACCCTTTCCATAAGCTGGAGGACGACCTAATGAAACGGATTATACCATTTTCAAAGTATTTTCTGCCTGCCGCGGTGTTTTCATCGGCGCTGATTGCGGCGGGCATCGCGGGGTATGCGATACACGGCGGGTTCAACCTGGGGATTGATTTCCAGGCCGGCCTTATTCAGGAAATACGGCTCGCGTCGGATTCGGGCGGAACCGAAGACATCCGCGCAACCCTCTCGTCTTTGGGAACCGTTTCGGTACAGAACATCGGGGATCCTGAGGAGCGGCGCTTTATGATCCGCGTGAGCGAGGCGGAATCCGACGGCAGGAGCGAAGAGGTTCTCGGATCCGGCATACAGGAGGCGCTTCAGGCCCGTTTCGGCGCGGACAACGTAACCGTAACCCAATCGGACTATGTGGGCTCCCGCTTTTCCAAACAACTCACCGATCAGGCGGGTATCCTCATGGGACTAACGGTGCTTCTCATACTCACCTACGCTTCCATACGCTTTAGGCCCCGGTTCGCCGTCGGCGCGGTCCTGGCCATCGCCCATGACGCGCTTATCATCGTGGGCTTTGTGGCCTGGTCGAGAATGGAGTTCAATACCACCACCATCGCGGCGATACTCACAATTCTCGGTTATTCGATAAACGACACGATCGTGGTCTTCGACCGGATAAGAGAAACCCGCCGGCTCGCGCCGGAGGAGCCGCTCGTATACATTCTTGACCGCTCCGTGTCCGAGACCCTGGGCCGCACGATCATTACCACCGCGACCACCATGGCGGCGGTCCTGTCCCTCTTTATCTTTACCACGGGATCCATGCGCGATTTCGCCCTGGCCCTGCTCGTGGGTATGATTTCCGGGGTATATTCCACTATCTTCGTGGCGGTCGGGTTTGTGAATTTCTGGGATACCCTAAAAGCGAAGAAGGCGGTGAAACCGGCGAGACCGGCGCTGCAAACAAAATAAAATACCGTGAACGTCATCAGGGCTTCGGCCCTGGGCTACTGTATGGGAGTGCGCCGCGCCGTGTCTCTGGCGCTCGATGCCGCGCTCTCGGCCCCGCGGGTGTGCGTCCTTGGCCATCTCATCCATAACCCCCAGGCCCTAGAGAGCCTGCGGGAGCGGGGGATAGAAACGATCGAGCATGAAAACGAACTCCCGCGCAGCCTCAATGATACGGCGGTTATCATTCGCGCCCACGGCATACAGCCGGAAGTGGAGCGCCGTCTGGAGCGGCGGGGCGCCCGCATGGTGGACGCAACCTGCCCCAGGGTTAAACAAAGCCAGATCCGCGCAAGGACCCTCTCCGAAGCGGGGTATCAGGTGTTTCTCGCCGGAGAAAAACAACACGGAGAGGTGGCGGGTATTCACGGGTATGCGCCGGACTGTTTCATCGTTGAAAACCCCGCGGAAGCGGAATACGCGGCGCGCCGGCTTCGCCGGGAGGCGCCGGAGAAAAAAGCCGCGCTCATCGGACAGACCACCCTTTCACCGGAAGAGTACCGCGCCGTTGCCCGCGGGATACGCGCCGCGCTCCCCGACCTCCTTGTTATAGACACGATTTGCCGCGCCACGCGGGAACGTCAGGCCGCGTTACACGAGCTCTGTCAAGCGGTGGACGCGGTGGTGGTGGTCGGCGGACGGAAGTCGGCTAACACGCGAAGGCTTTTCGCCCGGGTTACGGACAAACCCGCGTGGCTGGTGGAGGACGAAGCGGACATTCCCCCTGAGACGGCGCGGTATCCGGTAATCGGCCTTTCGGCGGGCGCTTCAACGCCGGACTGCGTTATCGATCGGGTTGAGTACGCCCTGCGCCGCGTTGCGGCGCACGGTTCGGATCGCGGCGCATGACGCTTCGGTAAAAAAGAAAGCGCACTTGATTTCAGCGCCGTTTTCGGTATACCCTCGCGTTATGACACGATCAGAGGCGCTCTTTGCGGAAGCCAAAACCCTCATCCCCGGCGGGGTAAACAGTCCGGTGCGGTCTTTCAGGGCGGTCAATCGGGAGCCGGTTTTCATGGCTTCTGCTGACGGCGCGTATATCTCCGACGTAGACGGAAATACCTATATTGATTACGTGGGGTCCTGGGGACCGATGATTTTGGGACACAACCACCCCGCAATCCGCGAGGCGGTGCGGGCCGCTGCGGAGAAGGGCCTGAGTTACGGCGCGGCCACCGAGGGGGAAGTGGTTATGGCGCGGCTTTTAACCGAGCTTGTTCCCTCCCTGGAGATGGTGCGGATGGTAAACTCAGGAACCGAAGCCACCATGAGCGCGTTACGGGCGGCCCGCGGGTTCACGGGGCGGGACAAAATCATCAAGTTTGCCGGATGCTACCACGGACACAGCGACGCGCTTCTCGTCAAAGCCGGATCCGGCCTCCTCAGCGAAAGCGCACCGGACAGCGCGGGCGTGTCAAAGGCCGCTGCTGCGGACACGCTCGTCGCGGACTACAACGACCTCTCCGGCGTGGAGGCCCTTTTCAAAACCTACCCGGAAAAGATAGCCGCGGTTATTGTGGAGCCGGTGGCGGCGAATATGGGCGTGGTCCTGCCTGTCGCGGGCTTTCTGGCCGGCCTTCGGGAACTCTGCCGCAGGGAAGGGGCGCTCCTTGTCTTCGACGAGGTTATCACCGGCTTCCGTCTGGGCCTTTCAGGGGCGCAGGGGCTGTACGGCGTAACGCCGGACCTAAGCGCCTTTGGAAAAATCATCGGCGCCGGAATGCCGGTCGGCGCCTACGGGGGCAGGCGGGACGTCATGGAGACGGTCTCTCCCAGCGGGCCGGTCTATCAGGCCGGAACCCTGTCGGGTAATCCGGTCGCCATGGCCGCGGGGATATGCCAGCTCACCTGTTTACGGGATAATCCGCAGATCTACGCCCGCCTACACGACGCGGGAACCGCGCTTTTTACGGGCCTGGCGGAGATTGCCCGGGGCGCGGGCTGTGTTGTCAACCATATCGGGTCTATCGGCTCGCTTTTCTTTACCGAAAAACCGGTCAGGGACTACGCCTCCGCGATGAGTGCGGACACACGGCGCTACGCCGCGTATTTTACCGCGCTTCTTGCGCGGGGGATTTATCAGGCGCCCGCCCAGTTCGAGGCGCTTTTTGTGTCCGCTGCCCACGGGAACGCGGAGATTGCGAAGACCCTTGACGCGGCCCGCTCTTTTTTCGCGGGACGCGCATAACCGTAAAGACCTAAAAGACCTAAAAGGAGGTTTTTTCTTATGGAATTTCCTATGGAAACGGAAAAAAAACAGGAACAGGAAGGCGTATTATTGCTGGCGCACGGAAGCCGCATAGCCGAAACCGAAGAAACCATGCGGACCATAAGGTCCTACGTGGCGCGGGACCTTGAAGGCGTACCGGTCGAGATAGGCTTTCTGCAATTCTCCGAAACCAGCCTCCGCCGCGCCCTCGAAACGCTTGTCAAACAGGGCGCCACGCGGATAAAAGTGATACCTTACTTTCTCTTTAACGGCGTCCATATCAAAGAAGACATTCCGGCGGAGATAGCCGCGTTCGCAAAGGAGCGCCCGGATATAACCGTAACCTTCGGCAGCACCTTGGGAGCGGATCCGGCACTGGCAAAACTGCTCGTGCGGCGTATTCGGGAAATGGCTTTTTCCTAACCCGCCAGCGGGCTGCTTAGGGAGAAAAACGGAGAGAATAAGGAGATAACTATGAGAACCATGAAAAAAATGCGTATACTGATCCGGTTGGCCGGACTGGCGTCGTTGGTTTTTATCGGCTGCGCGACAGGGAATTTTGAAAAGGCCATGCAAAAGAATGATTTGACAGCCATGGAAAATGTCCTGAAGGAACAGGCCGGCAAGGTGAACTTGGAGAGATGTATGTCTTCCGCCATAAGACCAAGCTATAACGGTGTGCGCGGGTTTAATCTGAACAATACGATACCGGTCCTGAAACTGCTCATGCAGTACGGCGGCAATGCTAATGGATACTATGATGGTTCGCATTTGCTAGTGGCTATTCGGGAAAACCGGATAGAGGTGGTGAAGTTCCTGCTTGAAGAGAAGGCGGACCCTAATCGGCGTGACGGGTCTGGGAGGCTGCCATTACTGACGGCGGCCTCCAGGGGTAACTTTGAGATCGTACAGCTCCTTGTTGAGCGCGGGGCGAATATCAATAGTAAAGATAACTACGGCACAGCATTATGCTATGCGGCCTCCAATGGTAACTTTGAGATCGTACAGCTCCTCGTTGAGCGCGGGGCCGAGGTAAATATATTGACTGAAGAGCGCGAAACCGCCGCGTCACTCTCTTATAAGAAAGGGAACACGAAGATTTTCGACTACCTCAAAGCACACGGGGCGCGGGATCCCGCGTTTCTGTCCCGTCAGACCGCCGCGCCGGCGCGGAGCCCCAACTTTGAAGAGGCCGTCGCGGCAGCGGGGGAAGTGTTAGTAGGCGGCCTGCCGGACCAGGGAACCGTCGCGATCATAAGCGTTGCCGCCGACAGCGACGCGGAGGCGACCTACGTCATAACCGAAATTGAATATAGGGTGGCAAACTCCTTGTGGGGCGCTTTCAAGCTTGTGGACCGGAAATCCCTTGACGCCATTCGCACCGAGCAGAAGTTCCAGTTTTCAGGGGAGGTGAGCGACAATTCGGCGGTTTCCATAGGCCAGATGCTGGGAGCCACCATCGTCATAACCGGCGCAATCAACGAGCTCGGATCCACCAAGACCGTCTCATTCAAAGCGCTGGACGTAAAAACCGCTGAAATCCTCACCATGGTGCGCCAGCAATACTAATTCTAAGCCCGCCGGCTTTTTCCTAAGCATGGCCGCAGCCTCCCCCGCAGCCTCCGGCTGTTTCAGCATGGCCGCCTGTTGCTTCCAAGTAGTGCAACACCCTGTCCGGTTACTTCACTGTTTGCTGCCCAGGCGCGGCTACGCTTCGCGCCGTCTCCGGCGCCGTCTCCGACGGTTTGTGCGTTGTTATGCGCGGTAGCCGGCGGCGGTAAATCATTTACTAATCTATACTTACTACGCCGTATTCACAGGATT
>JAITHR010000263.1 GCA_031279895.1 Spirochaetaceae bacterium | reverse complement strand
AACAACGCGCCGCTTGCAAACTGCCCGCCGTTGCGCGAAGCGTAGCAGCGCCTAAACAGCAGAAAGCCCGCTCAACGGACACGGTGTTGCACCATTCGGAAACAACAGGCGGCCATGCTGTGCCACCCGCCGCCGGCGGGGTGTTGCACTACTCGGAGGCAACAGGCGGCCATGTTTGAAACCGTCGGAGACGGTTGATAATTTTTTCCTGACGGCATACTATTTTAGTAACTATAGTAAAAAGTTTCGTCAGATACCCCGCGCCTGAAGGCAGAGGTTTTACGGCGAACCGGGTAAAAAGCATTTCTCTTAAGAACGTTTTTGAGGGGAAAAGTTCAGGCAAATCGGTATCTTTCCGATACAACCATAGGGGGCAATCGATGAATAATAAAGGTCTTAAACCGGTTATCCAGATAGTTGAGGAAAAATGCGTCAACTGTCACCGCTGTATCATGGTGTGTCCGGTAAAAATGTGCAACAACGGCGCGGGATCCGTAGTCACCTTTAACAGCGAGCTTTGTATCGGCTGCGGTGAATGTATACAGGCGTGCGTACACGGGGCGCGGGTCGGCGTCGATGATTTCGAGCGGTTTATCGGGGACCTCAGGGCCAAAACCAATATGGTGGCTATCGTGGCGCCGGCCATTGCGGTCAGTTTCGGCGGAGAGTACCTCCGGTTTAACGGTTTTCTTAAAAAACTGGGGGTCAAAGCGGTGTTCGACGTAAGTTTCGGCGCGGAACTTACGGTCAGGTCCTACCTTAACTACCAGAAAAAGAAAAAGCCGCCCCTCATTATCGCCCAGCCCTGTCCGACCCTGGTCTCGTTTATTGAAATGTACCGTCCCGAACTCATCCCCTATCTGGCGCCCGCCGACAGCCCCATGCTCCATACCATGAAGATGATAAGACGGTTTTTCCCGCAGTACGCCGGATGCAAAATCGCGGCCATCTCGCCCTGTTACGCCAAGCGCCGCGAGTTCGATGTTACCGGCATAGGGGATTACAACGTTACGTTCCGGTCGATCCAGCAGTACCTTGAGGAAAACCGTGAAAACCTTGAGCATTACGAGGCGGCGCCTTACGACGGGCCCGCAGCGGAGCGGGCCGTGCTGTTCTCCTCCCCGGGGGGGCTTATGCGTACCGTGGAGCGGTATATCTCCGACGTTACCGCCAAAACCAGAAAGATAGAGGGTTCGCCGGAGGTGTATCATTACCTCGCCTATCTGGGGAAATCCATTAAAAACAACACCCAGCCGGTCTATTCCCTTATCGACTGCCTTAGCTGCAAGATGGGGTGCAACGGCGGGTCCGGCACGCTTAACCAGCACAAACACCTCGACGACCTGGACCGCAAGATAGAAAAACGCCGCCAGGAGGCCCAGTCTTTCTACGGGATAAAAAAGACGCGGAAATCGCTTCTTAGAAAGCATAAACTGGAACAGGTCATAAACGATTACTGGGAAGCCGGCCTGTACAAACGCTCGTATACCGACCGGTCCCAGATCTTCAAGAAGATAGTCAAGGTTCCCACCTCCAAGGAAATCGAGGCCATGCACCAGAAAATGTATAAAAAGAACGCGAGAGACATCCTTAACTGCGGCTCCTGCGGGTACAATTCCTGCGAACAGATGGTAACCGCCATTATTAACGGCCTTAACCGGCCTGAAAACTGTAGGCACTTCATCGAAATCCAGAAGCGGCTCCTAAGCGAGGAGCATAAACAGGAAATCGAGCGCACCATCAGCACGGTATACGGGACCACCATAAGGGAGATGAACAAGAGCATCGACGGCATCGGCTCCCTTTCCAACCACATTAACGAAACCGCCTCGGCGGTGATTAAGTCCTCGGCGGCCATCGAGGAGATGGTGAAGAATATCTATTCCATTCACAAAACGCTGGAACATAACGCCGCGGCGGTTATTAAACTGAACACTTCGTCTATCGAGGGCAAAAACCGGCTCCTTAAAATCGGGGAGCTTATCGCCGACGTGTCCGCCCAGTCAGACGCGCTTATCGACGCCTGCAAGGTGATAAGCAACATCGCGGAGGAGACCAGTATTCTGGGGATGAACGCGGCGATAGAGGCGGCGCACGCGGGAGAGGCTATCGGCAAGGGATTCGCGGTGGTTGCCGGGGAGATACGCCATCTGGCGGACAATTCCGGCCATCAGGCGAGCGAAATCGAGAAGAGCCTTAAGAATATCAAGGCCCTCATCGACGTCTCCACCGAGTCTTCGGCGCACGCCCAGGTGCAGTTCGACCTTATCGTCTCGCTGGCCAACACGGTGAAAAGCGAGGAACTGAGCATTAAAAACGCGGTGGAGGTGCAGAATAACGGAGGGCAGCAGGTCCTTGCCGCACTCAACGAGATAAACGCCCTCATCCTGAAAATACGGGACGAATCGTCCCACCTCCTTGAATCCGGCAAGGCGGTCCTTGAAAACATCAATTCCCTTAAAAATGTGTAGTCTCGAACGCGGGGAGGCCGGCGGCGGCGGGGACGGCGACGGGAAAAAGAAGGCCGCTTTCGTGGCGGTGGTGGGCAGGCCCTCGTCAGGCAAGTCCACCCTGGTAAACCGGTTATGCGGGACAAAGGTCGCTATTGTAAGCCCGTGGCCCCAGACCACGAGAAACGCGGTTCGGGGCATCCTGAACCGTCCCGCAGGGCAGCTTGTGTTTGTGGATACCCCGGGGCGCCATATTTCCGAGCGGAAACTCAACAAGCGCCTTATCGGTGTTTCCGACCGCGCCATACAGGATGCGGACATCATGCTCTATGTGGCTGACGGCTCGCGGTCCATCGGGCCGGAAGAAGAGGCGGTTGCCCGTCGCCTCCTCTTTTTGAGCGGGCGGACAGTGGCCGCGGTAAATAAAATGGACAGCCCCGCGTCGGATTACGCGGCGTACCGGTCGTTTTTGCGCCGCGCCCTTCCCGATATTCCGGAATCCCGCTGTTTTAACATCTCCGCCCTTAAAAAAACCGGCCTTGAGCCGCTCCTTGCGGGCCTTTTCGATCTTGCTGAAGAGGGGGAGGCGTTTTACCCGGAGACCTGCGGCACGGATCAGGAACTCTCCTTTCGGATTGCCGAGATTATTCGGGAAAAGGCCATAAACCGGCTGTATCAGGAGCTGCCCCATTGCCTCTATGTGGAGGTGGCTGACGTGGAGGCCCGGGATGGCGGGGCGCGGCTTTGGGCGCGGGCGTTTCTCGTTACCGAGGGGGAATCGCAAAAGGGCATGGTGGTCGGCAAGGGCGGGGCCATGATTAAGGCCATCCGCCAGGCGGCGCGCAAAGATTTAAGCCGGATTTTGGCCGTGAAGGTTGACCTTGACCTTCGGGTCAAAGCTTCCCGCGACTGGCGGCACAACGACGGTATTCTCAAACGACTGACCGCCGCCGCCGGCGGCGGAGGCACATAAGCGTCTTGCGGCGCGGCTCAAAGCAGACTATGCCGGATATGAGGCGCACATCAAGACGCTTATAAAACAGGCTGGCCTGCCGCTGGCGGACGGAATGGATGGAAGTATGAAAAGGGATACGATGAAACACCGCGCCGCGTCCTTTGCGGCGGCACTCTTCTGCTGGGTTCTGGGCTCGGCTCTGGCGCTCTTTATCGTCTGGGTAACGCGGGACAGGGCGCGGCTCATTCGGGACAACGACAACGAACAGATACTCAGCCACCTCTTTACCCGCTTGAGGGGCTACGAGGACTTCGACGCCGCCTTCGCGGACCAGCCGTTACTCTCGGAACGGATCGCGGGCATTGCCCTGTACGGCGAAGACCGCGCCCCCCTCTACCGCTGGGGAGACGCGCCGCCGGTTTTTGACGCGCACATACTGGAGGGCGGGAATAAAAGCAGGTTCGGCAGGTACGCCATACCAAACAAACAGGGGGATCGGGTTACGTTCGTGTTCCACATAGAGCGCCCGAACCTGCCGCCCCAGACGGGAGCGCCGGCGGAAGGCAGCCGCCACCGTCGGGTACGGCGGGTCCCGTCCCCGCCCGCGCTGTACCCCGCGCCGGGAACCTACCTCTCGATTGCCATCACCCACCCCGCCTACCGACGGGCGCGCACCGTTACGGCGGTGATATTCCCCCTCTGCGCCCTGGCCCTCCTCGCGGCGGTGTTGTATATCCGCCGGCTGTACCTGCGTACCAGAGAATACCGCGAGCGGATAGAGGCGCAGAAAAACCTCGTGGTCCTCGGCACCGCGGCCAGCACCCTGGCGCACGAAATCAAAAATCCCCTGCTTTCCATCCGGCTCCAGACCGGAATCCTCCGCAAAACCCTGCCGAACGCGGCGCGGGAGGAGCTTGAGGTTATTGACGAGGAGGTGGAGCGGCTTTCGCACCTTATTTACCGGGTCAACGACTTCCTGCGGGAGGCCGAAGGGAATACGGTTCCCCTTAACCCCTACGATATGCTGGCGGAAATCGGCCCGCGGCTCTGCGGCAGGGACATTCTCACGCCGGACTCCCGAAAAGACCTCCTTACGCGCCTTGACCCCTGTCGAGCGCGTTCGGTGTTTGAGAATATCATACGCAACGCCCTTGAAGCGGGCGGAGAGGAAGGGGAGGTGGCCGCGACGGTCGGCCTGCGCGGGGGCGCGGTGGTTATCAGCGTGTTCGATAGGGGGAAAGGCATACCGGAAGCGGACATGAAGCGGATTTTTGACCCCTTTTTTACCCGCAAGAGCGCCGGCACCGGCATCGGGCTCGCGATTAGCAAACGCTTTGTGGACGCTGCGCGGGGATACATCCGGTTTGCGCCGCGGCGCGGCGGCGGGACCGTGGTTACGATAGGTTTCCCGGAATGGACGGCGCGTCAGGCGCATCCGGCGCGGAGTAGCGGGGTAGCGGGGTAACGATGGCGGTGCTTATTGTCGACGACGAACCGAATATCCGCAGGTCCCTTAAAAAGTACCTCTCCCTTGAGGGGATTGACGCGGAGTGCGCGGAAACCGGCGGGGACGCGGTGGCGCGTCTTAAAAAGGAGCGGTTCGACGCGGTGCTTCTTGACTTGAAAATGCCGGACATGAACGGCCAGGCGGTGCTGGAATGGATGGGGCGGGCCGGCGTAACCGCGCCGGTGATTATGATCTCTGCCCACGGCCAGATTGCCGACGCGGTGAACGCCCTGAAATCCGGTGCCAAAGACTATCTGGTAAAACCGTTTGACCCTGCGGATCTGCTTTTGAAACTGCGGGGGGTGCTGGAGGAGAAGCCCGCGTGCGGGGACAAGCCGCAAAGCGCGCTCGTGGGCGCGACTTTCCTCATGCGCCGCCTCTCGGAGCAGATTGACAAGGTGGCGGCCACTGACGTAACGGTGCTTATCACCGGCGAGAGCGGCACCGGCAAGGAGGTGGCGGCACGGGAAATCCACGACCGGAGCCGCAATCGGGAAGAGCCGTTTACCGCGGTGAATATCGGCGGTATCCACGAGGGGCTTATGGAGAGCGAGCTGTTCGGCCATGAGAAAGGCGCGTTTACCGGAGCAGTCAGCCGGAAGGCCGGACTGTTCGAGCTTGCCGGTAAGGGGTGCCTGTTTCTCGACGAGATCGGGGAGATGCCCCCGCCCCTCCAGGTGAAGCTTCTGCGGGTCCTTCAGGAGCGGAAGATACGGCCCCTCGGCGGCACGGTCGATCTCCCCGTGAGGGCGCGGATTGTGTCGGCCACCAACCGGGACCTTGAGGCCATGGTGCGGGAGGGGCGGTTTCGGGAGGATCTGTATTACCGGATAAACGTGTTTCGGATTACCCTGCCGCCGCTGCGGGAGCGAAGGGACGATATTCCGGTTCTGGCGGACTATCTTGTGCGGAAACTGGCCGGGCGCGTCGGGCGGAGCGCGCCCGTTTTTACGCCGGAGGCAGCGGAGAAACTGCGCGGCTATTCCTATCCCGGAAACATTCGGGAACTTGAGAATACCCTTGAGCGGGCGCTTATTTACAGCGACGGCGCGAGCATAAAGCCCGGGGACATCGATTTCCACCGGCTTGCCGACGAGCGCGGGCCGGAGAACTCGCTCGAAAGCGTCGAGCGGGAGGCTATACGGGCCGCGCTTACGCGCTGTCAGGGGAACCGCACCAAAGCCGCGGCGGAACTCGGCATAAGCCGCAAAACCATTCAAAACAAAATCAAGATGTACGGCCTGGATTCTTTCCTTTCTCCCTAAAACTTCCCTCGTCGCGCCCCGAAGCGTTCTCAGCCCGTTTTGCGTATCACCTTAAACGGAACGTTAGGCGAAATGCGGGCGAATTTGTCTACAAAAATATACAAATAGGAACTATTGATAATTTTCTTGTGTAAATGTATAATGAAATATGTCTATAGAAACGGCTTTGCGTAAAGAAACTATCTCCCTAGATTTGTACAATCTGGTTATTGATAAAAAACGAGCTGGAATTTCCGAAACGGCATACAGTAGAAAAAACGGTTTATTGTTTACCGGAAACAGCCTTCATTGGTTAAAATTGATAGAGACTAATTCTGTTGATTTAATATTTGCCGACCCGCCTTACAATATTCAAAAAGCATCATGGGATACGTTTGATTCCCAGGAACAGTATATTAGCTGGTCAATGGAATGGATACGTGAAGCGGCCCGTATTTTAAAAACTGACGGAACACTGTATATTTGCGGGTTTAGTGAGATTCTGGCGGATTTAAAGCATCCGGCCATGAGGTTTTTCGCCGGCTGTAAATGGCTGGTATGGCATTACCGGAATAAAGCCAATTTAGGAAAAGACTGGGGGCGCTCTCATGAAAGTATTTTGCATCTGCGAAAATCAAAACATTTTACGATGAATACCGATGATATCCGGATTCCTTATGGTGAGCACACCTTAAAATATCCGGAACATCCGCAGGCGGAAACGAGTCAATACGGGAACGGCAAAAAAGATACGCAATTATGGAAACCTCACCCAATGGGCGCAAAACCAAAAGACGTTATTGAGATACCAACAACCTGCAACGGAATGGGAGAGAAGACAGGACATCCTACTCAAAAACCGGAAGAGTTATTGCGGAAAATAATACTTGCTTCAAGTAATCCAGGTGATATTGTTTTAGACCCATTTTCCGGTTCAGGCACAACACTCATTGTTGCTGAACAGCTTGGCCGCAAATGGGTTGGCTGTGAAATGAACGATGAATATAATAAATGGGCGATCAACAGAATTGATACCGTTGTTCACCGTACTATTGCCGAATGGATTGAATACGACAAATTAAACGCAAAACGGAGAGAATCAATACGATGAAATTATCGGCGTTACTGGAATATGTCAAAGACAAAACAAATTTCACGACGCTTGAACATTATTCTGATTTTTGTGAAAAATACTTGATGTTCATTTATGACAGTCTTCAGGCGGTTATTGTTTCCCAAAATGAAACGCACTACCGGTTTTTTCAATACAAAGAAGACGGCAACTATAATGTAAGCCGTCCAATTAATAATAA
>JAITHR010000257.1 GCA_031279895.1 Spirochaetaceae bacterium | reverse complement strand
GCGGCCATGTTTGAAACAGCCGGAGGCTGCGGGTTATATGAGCTTGTGTTCTTTGGCAGCGGCGCTTAAGGTGCCGTTCCAGTAGTGAAGGGTAAGAAAAACCCGCTTGGTTTCCATGTCGTCTATGCGGTTCGCCCGACGCTGGAGGCGCCGAAAGGCCATGCTGACCGCGGTGTTGAGGTCGATTTCAGAGGCGGAAGACTCAAGGAGGATGCGGTAATACACGTAAAAGTGAAAAATGTCGTTCGGGTCAGTGTCGGGAACAAGCACGTCCCGCGTGAAGCGCTGCATCTGTTGTATCACCAGTTCCCTTTCCTTTTGAAACGCGGGGAGCCGGCAAAGGGCAAGGCAGCGGTAGTCGAAGAGCATCCGCTCCCAGAGGTCTTTCGGGGAGAGGAGGAGAAGCTCCCCCTGGGCAAAGCCACTCCGCCAGTCCGGTCGCTCGGTATAGAGAAACTCCGATTCAGGAAAGTCCGGCAGGGGTCTTTGGGCCAGCTCAAGGGCTTTCTCGTAGTTTCCGGTCATATAGGCCGCCTCGGTCTCAAAGAGAAACCCGTCGGGTCCCGGAGGCGGCGGGGGGCCGCCGGATCCCGCGTACACCGCGGTCCGGTACGTCCACGCGGCAAGGGTACTCGCCATGTCTTCGGAAACCGGCCCCGCAGGTTCGGCGCGTATCCCGTCAAAGAACGAGAGGGCGTCCTTGTAATGGCCTATCTCGAACCGGAGTTTCCCCCGAAGGAAGCGGGCGCGGTCAAGCCAGGCGGCGCGTTTCGCGGAGAGCGCGGCCTGCTCCGCTTTGAGCGCGAGTTTTTCGGCCTTGGAAAGGTTGCCGAAGAGGAACTGGGCTTCAGCGGCATAGTAGGAGGCCACGGTCAGTTCGTCAAACTGCTCGGATTTTTCCGCGTTATCCACCGCGAAGGACATATAATCAAGGGAGTCGTTTACCCGCTGTTTGGATATATTCACCAGAGAAAAGAGCCGGTACACCTGGGCGATGCCCTGTTTCTGGTTCTGGCCGATGAGCATGGCCTCTTTTATCGTATCAAGGGCGGTATCAAGCTGCTTTATCCCCACATAGTAGCCGGTAAGGTTGGCGAGAATCTGGATGGTATAGCAGGAAAAGAAATCCCCCTTCGGAGGCGCCTTTTTGAAGGCATCCCGAATCTCCGTTTCTTTCCCGTGAATAAGGGCTTTGAGGGTGATAAAGATGTAGTACAGCGCCGGACTTTTCTCGGATCCCACCACCGAGTCGAAACAGCCGTCGGCAATGGCCTTTTCAATGCCTTTGACCGTGCCGTTGATAACATCCTGATACACCGCCTCAAGGATGAGCTTGTCCCCGCCTTTCCCGCCCAGGTCAGAGAGGATCTCAAGGAGGCTGAAACTGGGGCGCAGCCGGCCCGAGAGGACCCACGCCAGAAGCCGGTTCCGCACGAATTGGCGTATCCGCTCTTTCCGCTCCCCCAGGCGCGTTTCGGCAAGATCCGTAAAGCCCGGTATCCGCGGCGCGGGGTCGTCTATCCGGTCGATGACCCCCAGATTGAAAAGAACCGTGAAGGCTCTGGAGAGCACGGAGGACTTTTTCTCTTCCTCCTCAAAGAGCTGGGGAAAAAGAAAGCCGGGGAAATAGCGGCCCAGGAGTTTAACCGAATAGGCGATCTCCCAAAGGTCCTGGGACATATCGGGAACCGGCGGGATACGGCACTCTTCCGGGGTAAACGTGATAATCCTAAGAAGGAGGGCCTTCCAGGGCAGGAGTGTTTCCTCCGCCCGCGCCGCATCCGAATCGTCCGCGTTCCGGGCGGTATCGTGCCGGTAGGAGCAGGTGCCGTACACAAGGAGGTCCGCGAGGTCCGTTTTGAGGGGCGGGCTTTTCAGGACCTCAAGACACAGTTTCGCGCCCGCGCCGTCGGCGTAATGGATTTTCTCCAGCACCAGAACGGGAATGGCTTTGCGCCGTTTCACCGCGCCGATATAGGCGCCAAGGACCTTTTGGAAAAAGAGGCGGGCCTTTTGGATAACGTAGCCGGAATACTCTTCCATGAGGCGCTCCCGAAACAGATAGAAGGCCAGCGCGTCCAGTTCGGAAAGCGCCGCATCCGCATCCGCATCCGCGATGAAAGCGCGGATACGGGGCGTGTAGAGGTCCGCGAAACAGCCGACGCCGTTCCGTTTGTTGAACCGGAGCACCAAAGGCGGGATGTCCCCCAGGGTTTCGGCGCAGAACCGGTACACGCCGTCCCGTTTCCCTATGAAGCGCGGGCTTAACAGCACCGCGTTCCGGTGCGCGCCGTAGCAGATAAGGCGCAGGATTTTCTCCCGAAACGGGAAAAGCTCTTTTATCCGGTCTTTTGCCGGGGTTGCGGCGATAATTTTCAGGCGGGCGTACCCCTCCGCAAGGAAGCGCCCCGCGGCCTCGATGTCCGCTTTATCCCTGCCGGCCTCAAGGTCGGACGGGAGTTTTTCCTCGATAGTGATATAGGGGCTTAACGGAAGCTGCGCCGCCGGCGCGCACCAGATTCCTTCCCCCGCGGATTTCACCGTCAGGGTGCTGCAAAGGGGCAGGATTTCATAATCCGAAATATCCCGCCCCACCACGAGGGTATAGCCGTATAATTCCGGGGCCGCCTTGTCAACGGAGTCGAGGATAGCCTCAAGCACCGTAATAATCGTAAGCCATACCCCTAAGGACTGCTCGTCAAAGGAGCCGGTAATGACTCGGTGTTTGGTGTCAACCGAGCCGCCAGCCGCCTCCATAATCCCGATCACCTTCTTTTCAAGAAGGCGTATGGTCTCTGGCCGCGTGCGGCGCAGCTGGGTCTTAAACCGCAGGAAGAACAGGAGCTGTATCATCCCCGCCTCCTATAAAAGCGCGTCCAAATCAATCTCTCCGGCAATACACGGCACCGCGGCGCCCAAACCGGCAAGCACCTCCGGGTGGATTTCCCCGAATACCCCCACAGGAGATCCCGATACGCGGATAGCGGCAACGCGCCCCGGTATAAAGCGCGGGTCCTCCGCCTCCTCCACCGCGTATTCGCGGGAGAGATAATAGAAAAGGGTCTGAACCTGCGCCGCCGCGGTGTTAAAGGTGGCGTCTTTGTCGGCTGCGAGAAAACCCGCGTAGGTGCGGGTGCTGGTGCCGTCGTTTTCGCGGGGGTCCCGATAGGCCACCTTGCCGATTTCGCATATCTTGTGGGGGTACGCCGCGTGTCCCGACACCGCCTCGCTCATGCACAGGGACGCAAGAACGCTGTCCCGCACGTACTCGTAGTTTTCGGTCATGGGATTGGCCACGCGGATAATCCTCTTTCCGTCTCCGCGCATCGTATCAACCAGATCTTTGCGCGACCCCAGATAATTATAGATCATCTCCTGATACCCCATGCCGGTCAGTATCTCTCTGACCGTGCGGCTGAAAGCGGTTATGGGGCTGAGCCTGCCGACGGTAAAATCCCGTGGCCTGCGGGGGGTGAACGAGCAGAGCCCCTGTCCTATCATCACGTCTTCCGCCGCGTCCGCGGCGTGGAGAAAGTCATTGCGGTACGGCGGCGGGTACACCCGCATCCCCGGCTTTTCCTTTTCAAGGGGCTGGCCGCGCTCGCGCCCGCGTACTTCTTCCGCCGGAACCCCCATGTTTCGGAGTGCGGCTTTGCAGGCACGCCCGTCGAGTTCCTCCTGATTTTTCCCCAGTATCCGCTCGATGCGCTCAAACGCGCAGAACACCGGCTCCTGAAAGTAAAAAGGCGTAACGCAACGCCTCCCGAAAGGGGTGTTATACTCATATTCTATTGCCACAGGCTCGATAGTATACCCCTGATCCGCCAGATCGCAGGCCATAATCGACGCCGCAAGGAGTACCTGCGGCATATCGGTACCGGTAACCTCCACGAAAATATCCCGATCCCCCACCTGAACGGCCCCCAGGTCCGCCGAGTTAATAATAGGCGGGTAGGAGAGGATCTGGCCGCTCGAATCGAGCAGGAGCGGGTGGAGCGGCTCGTGCTCTTGGATAAAGGCGTATTCCCGGCCTTTGGGGTGCTGCCGCAGTATTTCGCGCAGGGTGAGGGGCGCGTCCCACTGGAGCGGCACAAACGAGACCGAGTCCGGATCCACTGCCGTATACACGACGGGCCAGACCACGCGGGCGGTACGGTACAGCCCCATGGAAACGGTTCTTCGTTTGCGCCCGAAGTTCCACGCGAGTTTTTCTTGGGTTTGTATCATGTCCCGGAGCGCCGCGTCGGTAATTGCCGCGCCGCTTGCGATGAAGCCTGCCAGAAAGGGGCGGACTTTTTGTACCGCGCCGGCAACACGCGCCGTGCGGCCCGCTGTTCGGGCGGATGTCGGGGACGAGAAGAAGGGATAGCGCGGTATTTCGCCGCCTGCGTACACCCGCAACTGCCTTGCGCATCCCGCGGTGCTCCAGAGGTCCGGGCGGTTGGTATCGTTGAGTTCTATTTTCAGGGTTCTCTCGTGGGGCGGGAGTGTTTTGTCAGAATCTTCGTCCAGTTCCGCTTTGGCTACCGACAGGGCTTCCTGAAACGCTTCGGGCGTGTCAAAGCGGCGCTGCGCCAGGGTATAAAACAGTTCTTCGTTTACTTCGATTTTAGGCATACGGTACTTCCTTTATTTTTGTATGCGCGGAGGCTATGGTTTTATGCTAACCCATCTTCATCAAAAAGTCCACCCGCCCCAGCCCGCCGGCGGCGGGTGGCACAGCATGGCCGCCGTCTCCGACGGCTTCAGCACTGTTGTTTCCAAGCGGTGCAACACCTTGTCCGGTTAGAGGGCCGGCTGCTGCTTAGGCGCGGCCCGTCTCCGACGGCTTCAGCACTGTTGTTTCTTAAATGGTGCAACACCCTGTCCGGTTAGGAGGCCGGCTGCTACTAAGGCGCGGCTACGCTTCGCGCAACGGCGGGCGGTTCGGGAGCCGTGCGTTGGTGCGCGTCGTAAGTGGCGGCGCGTGGTTCGGGGCGCGGCGCGTCTCGCGCTACGGGGGGTTTGGGGGGTCTTAGACCCCCCATAGCTCCTTTCTAGTCCGCCGGTTGCTTTGTCCATGTGTCAGATTCGGTGCCAGGCCGCGTATACGTCCCGGCGCCGCCGTTTTGGGCGGCTAAATACTTTTCGCGTAAATCGCCGGGGAAGGATTCGTATGTGCCGCCACCAAAAGTAGCCCTAACTAAGTCGCATTCAAACGTTACGCTGGTAAGGCTCGCGCACCCATTAAACGCATGGCCCCCGATGGCGGTAAGACTCGACGGCAGTATGATGCCCACGATATACTCGTTATTTTTGATATTATTCATGTAGTTTGAGCCGGATGGACTGAATGGGCCGGCGCCGGTTATCGTGTTATCCGTGGCAGAACAGCAAGGCCGGCAATATATTCCGCAAGGTTCGCGAGGGAAACCGGCTCTGTTTCAGGCTCTGTTTCAGGCTCCGTTTCAGGATCAGGATCAGGAGTAAACACAGAACCAGTCGGGGGCGCGGACTCTGCGGCGTCGCACCCGATAAAAATGGTCCCGAATATCAGTGCCGCCAGTATTCCCGTCATAAACAAAACCCGTTGTTTCATTTGTTTCATCTTATATATCCTCCCAAATAGGTAACAAACCACGCCGCGCCTTCCGTCGCTGAAATACGCGGCGCGTAAATCGACGGGGAAGGGTTAGTTGGAGGCTACCCGAAACCCGATGTTTCCTTCAGCAGCAAAAGTAGCGCTCACCCCGCTCCTGATGGTAACGGCGGCGAACCCTAGCTCGCCGCGTACTACATGGTGGTATGGCTGGAGTCGGCTGGGATCGGGTCCCGTAACAGGGGCGTCAGGGGACAGGCTCCCCACCCCTATAAACCAGTCCCATACAAACTCCCCCACGTTCCCGCTCATGTCATAGAGCCCTGCGGCGTTGGGCAGCTTTGTACCAACCGGATGCACCCCGTAATCTTTATGGTCTGGTGCAAGGCCCCTAACATAGTTGGTCTGATACCATGCGTACTCCCCCGGAGACGCCTCGCTGTCTGTTCCCGCGTAGGGATAGCTCCACGCGGGAGCGGATGGGTTCCCGCCGCGTGCCGCGTATTCCCACTCCGCTTCGGTCGGCAGCCGGTAGCCGTCGGCGTCCGGTTTCATCACCACTGTTCCATTCGGGGTTGAGGATGCGGGGGCAGCGGTCGACTCTTTCAAAACAGTCGTGTAGTTGCCGTCAGTGTAGTACACCGGCGTCTTGCCGCTCAGTTCGCTATAGGCGTTGCACCACACAATCATATCTCGCCAGCTTATAAGCGTTACCGGACGGGTCTTCTTTTGCTCCGGCGTCCACATATCGCTGCCGGTTCCTGATCCGCCGATCGCCTCCTGTCCCTCATTTTCAAAGGTATAGCCCCGCGTTATTGCCCGGTCATACACTTCTTTCCATAATTCCCAGGTTGTTTCGTACGCGGCAATCTTGAAGTTTTGTAATGATATGGTACGGCGCGTGGTAAATGCGCCTTCATTGCCGCTGCCCGTTACCGCGCCGCCGGTGATTTCCACCATCGTGCGGTATTGGGCATTCGTCCTAAACGTATAGGTGTTTTCTTCTTCAACTTCAACAGGAGTTACCGGGTTTGTAACGGGATGGACACTGACAATATCAGTGGAGGCTGTGTCCGCGAGGTTATCACACGCCGTCCGCCTTTGACGACACGCGCCCGCGCATTGGCACCACGTCCCCCGCTTTACCGCCACGCCTCCCCGCTTCGGGGACACTGCTCCCCGCTCTGGAGGTGCGCACCTCTGCGTTGGAGAGGGGACTCCGCGCTCTGCGGGTACAGGCCCGCGTGTTGGCGGTAGGGGGTTCCGTTTTGGGGACAGGGGGTTTTGCCTTGGCAGGCGGGGTTCCGTTTCGGACACGCCGCTCCCTGTTTTAGGGTGCGGGAATTCCGTCCTGGAACCCCAAAATTCCGTGACGTTCTTACGGAATTCCGTGACGTTCTTACGGAATTCTGTGACGTTCTTACGGAATTCTGTGACGTTCTTACGGAATTCTGTCACGTTCTTACGGAATTCTGTCACGTTCTTACGGAATTCTGTGACGGAAATACCGGTGTATACGCCGGGCCCGCGGCGCATAAGGCTTCGTAAGTATAGATTACGAAAGAAATTACCGCAGCCTCCGAACCGCGCCCAGCCCCGAACCGAGCGTCGACAGACCGGCTGCCTCCGGCGG
>JAITHR010000203.1 GCA_031279895.1 Spirochaetaceae bacterium | reverse complement strand
GGAAAGAAGTCCGACTGGGCATCTGTTATGAGGGAATGTAGCAATGGATGAGGAATACAAAAGCGCGGGAGAACCGCTTGACGCGACGGAGAAAACTTTTATCCGCGACGCGCGCGGCGGGTATAAGGGAAAAGTATTATCCGTCGGCCGATTAAAAATAAGAAGCCCCCGCCCCGTTTGCGGTGAGGAACGGGCGGCGGAACCGGGACCTCCGGCGCTTCGCGCTTACGAATATCGACGAACGGTATAAGAACGCAAGTCTCGACAGTTTCATTGCCGGTACGCCGGAACCGGAAAGGCGCCTTGCGACCGCACGGGATTTTATTAACAGACCGAAGGAATAGCGGGGACGGCTCCTGACGGTCGGCGGAAACGGCACGGGAAAAACCCGTCTTGCGGTCGCCGTACTGGTAGAAATATTGAAGAAAGACGGAACCGGCGGGTTTTTTTATTAAAGCCAAACGGACGAACGCCGTCATACGCTCTACAATTCAAAAACCGGTCGAGGGATACGGACCGCTTGACGGGGCGGCAAACGATCTGGAAACCGTCGAACGGCTGGGGAGAACCCCTCTTCTAGTCGTTGACGAGACAGGCGGGGACAAAGGTTCGGATTTCAATCCGAACTGTTTTTCGGACATTTTAGACGAAAGGTACGGCAGGAGGCTGCCGACAATTTTTATCTCTAATTTTATCGACGGCATACGAAACCGTTTCGGTGATGATATTAAAAGCCGTTTTACGGAGGAGGGAACCTTTATGGAGTTTACCGGGGACGATTACCGGCGGAAGCCGGGCGCTATGAACCGTGCCGCCGGCAGGGTGTAACATGAGGTATTCAAAACGATGAAGGTAAGGAACGACCTGAGACTGCCGGCGGCCATCGTCAAGGCCGTTGATAAGGAATTACATAACAAGCCCGACTGCCTATCGGCCACAACGCTAATCAAAGGGATTAAAGAAATAATCCTGACGGAACGGCACTTTGACGAAATAGAGGTCGGCGCGGCAGACAGACTGCCGGCCCTGTTGGGTACGGCCTTTCACAAACCCATGGAAGAAAACGGCCTGCCAAAACTCGAAACGGAACTCTATCTGGAAACAAAACACGGGAGCGGTATCACCGTTACCGGACACATTGACGCGTACAACCGGGACACCGGTGAAATCACCGACCGCAAGACCTGTAGCGTATGGAAAACCCAATTCTCCGATTTTGACGACCGGGATTACCAGGGTCTTATCTGTGCGTGGCTGCTGCGCCGCAACGGTCTGCCGGTAAAAAACATAAAGTTTATCGCCTTACGCAAGGACCGGAACCGCAACGAGGCGAAGCGGATTATCCGCAAAGCCCCGTATTCATACGCGGGACCGAACCGAGCCCGATAAACCTGGTAAACATTGAACAGTTCATCGACCTGAAAGTTACCGCGTATATTGCCGCGAGATACCTGAAAGACGACGAAATACCCCCGTGCGATGAAAACGAGCGGCGGGCGCGGGAGGATACCTTTCGCGGTAATGAAACGGGGTATGAAAAAAGCAATCCGGGTTTTCCCGACACGCGCCGAGGCGGAGGCGTATCCGGCCTTACTTTGTACGCGGG
Source organism: Spirochaetaceae bacterium (assembly GCA_031279895.1). Taxonomy (GTDB): domain Bacteria; phylum Spirochaetota; class Spirochaetia; order Treponematales; family Breznakiellaceae; genus JAITHW01. The sequence goes on along the minus strand of JAITHR010000203.1, from coordinate 13,778 downwards.
CCGGCCAGTATTACATAACCGGGCGCCCGGTCTCCGGCGTGAAACGCGAAAACCGGCGCGACGTGTGCCGGCGGTGCGGTTTCGGGCGTAATACGGGGGCGCGGCAACGGGAACAGGCATTCCGGTCATAGGCGAAAGCGGCGCCGGCAAACCGACCGGTATGAGAAACCTGCCGCGGGAACATACCGCCGTCATATCGGTATACGGGAAACCCCTTCCGTTCCGGGACAACGATTTGAAAATCGTCCGGCGGTCAGACCCAAAAAAGGTACTTGGGATACCGCAAAAGTCTCAAACACCAATAATCGTTATCGATGATTTCCGGGGGCTGTTACTACATCCTTTTATGGCGCGGGCCAAAGAAAGCGGCTTTCAAAAGTTCACCGACACGGCAAAAGACCGTTACGACGTTATACGGAGTGTCGATACCGTGCCGGATGATTGCCGGGTTTATTTCCTTTCACGCCTTGAGAGGGACGGCGCTGTTGAGAAAATCAAGACCATAGGGAAACTGCTTGACGACAAGATAACGGTCGAGGGGCTTTTCACCATCGTGTTCAAAGCCGTGTTCAAAGACGGGAAACACGCCTTCAGCATCCGCAACGGCGGGAACGATACGGTAAAACCAATCCTCGCCTATTACGGCATTATAACAATAAACAGACGGTATCGTGGTATGCAAAGAGGGGGAGGAATACGACGGGAAAAAATATCCCGGAGTTTCCCGTTACCGGAGCATTAAAGAAGATACGTTTGAGGACGATATACCGCCGTTCTGACCGCCGGTAACAGAAAACCGGACCCGGAAATACCCTCACGCCCTTTGATGGTACCGAGTTCAGAACAATACTCGATATCGAGCCGCCGTACCTTACCTCCAAGAGCTCGTAAAATACTCCCCCGCAGCCTCCGCCCGCAGCCTCCGGCTGTTTTAAACACTGTTGTTTCTTAATGGTGCAACACCTTGTCCGGTGAGCGGGCTGGTTGCTGTTGAGGCGCGGCTACGCTCTCGCGCAACGACGGGCGGTTTGGAAACACTGCGTTGCTGCGCGTGGTAAGGGGCGGCGCGTTGTTCGGGGCGCGGCGTGGTACGCGGACAGTCGTGGTTCGGAGCGCGTGGCGGGAAGCTTTTGAAACAGCCGGAGGCTGGCCGGCGGGCGGAGGCTGGTAAAAGGGGCGGAGAGGGTTATACTTAAAGCAAGATTAAAAAAGGAGCTATGCTGTGGGCCAGCAACAGGCAACCGCCGCCGCGGTCATTATCGCTATTATTCCTATTGTGGGTATTGTGATGGGATCCACTGTGGTATTTTTTTACCTCCTCTGGAGTCACAAACGCAAAACGCTGCTCATTCAAGCGGGGCAGTATCAAAAACCCCGCTTCGACCTCCTTTCGTTTAGTTTGCTTGCGGGATTGCTTCTGAGTAGCGTGGGCGCGGGCCTGACCGTCTTTCTCGCGGCGGGCCTGGGCGCCAGTTTCGGGCTTTTGGGCGGGATAATCCCCCTCTCTATGGGGATCGGCCTTTTGGCTTATTACCGGATAAAACGAGGCGGCGGAAGCGGATGAATAAGGGAGACGATTTTGACGATCAGATGATCGTCGCGGAGGTCGTCTCGGGACAGAAGAATTTATTCCGGCTTTTAGTAAACCGGCATGAAAAAACCGTATATGCTATGGGACTGAGTTTTTTCCATAACGCCGAAGACGCTTCGGATTTCACCCAGGAGGTATTCCTGAAACTGTTCCGCGCACTCGCGCATTTTGAGGGGCGGTCCCGCTTTTCAACGTGGCTGTATAAAATCGCGTATAATACGGCGGTGAACAGCGTAACCCGCAGAAAAGAGTACCAGAGCCTTGCGGAAGAGAAAGACGGGCCGCCTGCCCGCGCCGAAGAGCGTGCGGCGCCGGAGAGGGCCGTCCTGCGGGACATGGTGAAAGAGGCGGTGCGGGAGGCGGTGCGGGAGCTACCGGAGCGCTACCGCGTCTGCGTGGACCTCTTTTTTTTCTACGGGCGCTCGTATCTGGAAATCGAGGCTATCACCGGGTATCCGGTGAATACGATTAAATCCCATGTCTTTCGGGCAAAGAAACTGCTGCGGGAGAAACTAAAACAACTTATAGAAGGGGGCGTTGAATGACGTGCCGCGAGTTTATGGACACCCTATACGAGGCGCTTGGAACCTGCGAAATCTCTCTGGCCGACCGGATGCGGCTGGAGGCGCACCGGCTTTTCTGCCCCCGCTGCGCCGCGGAGGAGCGCAAACTAAAAGCCGCGTGGAAACTCCTTGAGGTCGAGGGGTCCGAGTTTTTCCCCGAACCGCCGGCCTTTGCCGATCGGGTCATGGAGCGCGTGTACGCGGAAGAGGCGGACGAGCGGGACGCGCCGGGCCTTGCGGACGAAGGGTTGGACCCGTGCACCGGCGTATCGTTTCGCGGCTGGGTGGTAACCGGCTTTATCGTGCTTATTTCCCTTGGCACTTCGTTTTTCGGCGTGGAGTTCAGCAAGGTAGCCGCCTCTCAGGGGTCGTCGTTTCTTTTGCCCGTGGGTTTGACGATAGGGTGCGTGCTTACCGGTTACGGCGCCATTTTCATCGGCAGCCACCTCAAAGAGTTCTCCCAACGTTTTCTAAAATAACCCGCCGGCGGCGGGTGGCACAGCCTCCGGCTGTTTTAAGTATGGCCGCCTGTTGTTTGATAATGGTGCAACACCGTGTCCGTTTAGGGGGCTGGCTGCTGTTGAGGCGCGGCTACGCTCTCGCGCCGTCTCCGACGGTTTCATAAGCTTCCCGCAGAGCGCCTCACAGCGGACGACGACCGCTTACAGCCCCGCGCCCCGAAGCTGTCAACGACCGCTTTGTCGCGCTTCGCAGGAAGCCGTTTAAAACAGCCGGAGGCTGCGGCAGTAACTCCTTTATTCATAGAGAGTTAGAGACACGTATTTCCGCCCTGGAGACACGTATTTCCGTCCTGGAAACACGTATTTCCGTCACAGAAACACGTATTTCCGTCACAGAAATCCGTATTTCCGTCACAGAAATCCGTATTTCCGTCACAGAAACACGTATTTCCGTCCTGGAAACACGTATTTCCGTCACAGAAATCCGTATTTCCGTCACGGAAATACGTCCTTCCGTCCTGGAAATACGCATTTCCGTCACGGAAATACGTCCTTCCGTCCTGGAAATACGCATTTCCGTCCTGGAAATACGCATTTCCGTCACGGAAATACGTCCTGCCGTCACGGAAATACGTCCTGCCGTCCTGGAAATACGCATTTCCGTCACGGAAACACGTCCTGCCAAAACAGGGAGCTGTGTGCCCAAAGCAAAACCCCCGACCGCCAAAGCGCGGAGTGCGGTTTCTCCCATAGAAACACCGCCGCCCGAAAGCGGCCTTCGCGTACTTACAGCCGCTTCGCAGGAAGCTTATGAAGCCGTCGGAGACGGGCCGCGCCGTAGTAGCAACCGGCCCCCTAACCGGACAGGGTGTTGCACCATTCGGAAACAACAGGCGGCCATGCTGAAACAGCCGGAGGCTGCGGCCATGCTGAAACAGCCGGAGGCTGCGGCCATGCCGGAACAGCCGGAGGCTGGGCGGGGGAAAAAGCTTGCGCGTTCTTAAAAGAAAGGTTATATTTACTATAGATACCGTCATTGCAAGGCGAGAGTATTCTTGCCAAGGCCGTGTGATAAGGAATTACCTTATGAATCAAGATTTGTTCTGGTTCTGCGAGGGCGCGTTAATGCCTGTCATTACCCTGTGGGCGTCGGGTTTCCCCGCCTCGCCCGCACCCCCTCAAACCGGAATCCGTAAAGAAAAAGAGAAGGAAGGAAAACATGAGTAGAATTGCGGTGGTCGGCGCGATTCTGGAGAACCCGCAGGTTAGCCAGAAAGCGTTTAACGAGACCCTCGGACAATTTAAGGGCATTGTGCAGGGGCGCATGGGCATTCCCTTTGACAATGACAATCTTGCGGTTATCTCCATTACCCTCCTGGGGGAACTGGACGATATTAACGCCCTTACCGGAAAATTAGGCAATCTTGCGGAAGTAACCGTCAAAACCGCCATATCCGGCGAACTTACACAAGGAGAACACCATGGCAAATAGCGCGGTCGTCTCCGGGCATAAGACGAAAGACAGCCCGGAAACCGTTTTTATTGATAAAGAGTATATCGAAGGGCTGCTGGAAACGGCAAAACAGACCGACGACGCGGTTATTACCGCGGCGCTTGACAAGGCCGACCGCTTTGAGGGCCTTAACCACCGTGAAATCGCCGCACTTCTTGTAAGCGACAACCCGGCGCACCTTGAGCGGATCTTCGCCGTTGCCGGAAAAATCAAACAGCACATCTACGGCAACCGCATCGTCATGTTCGCGCCCCTCTATGTAAGCGACCACTGCGTCAACCGCTGCGCCTACTGTAGTTACAACTGCGGCCACAGTTTCGGACGCAGAAAACTCACCCAGGACGAGGTGCGGGAAGAGGTGCGTATCCTTGAGTCCATGGGGCATAAGCGCATCGCCATGGAAGCCGGGGAGCATGACAAGGAGTGTCCCATTGAGTACGTCCTTGAGTGCATGAAGACGATCTACGACATGAAGTTCGAGAACGGGGAAATCCGGCGGATAAACGTGAATATCGCGGCGACCACCGTGGAGAATTACCGGAAACTCAAAGAGACGGGCATCGGCACCTATATCCTCTTTCAGGAAACCTACCATAGGCCCGCCTACGAGCGCTTTCATCAGGCAGGGCCCAAGCGGGATTACGCCTACCACCTCACCGCGTTTGACCGCGCTCAGGAGGCGGGGATTGACGACGTGGGCGGCGGCGTGCTTTTCGGCCTGGCCGATCCCTACTTTGAGACCCTGGCGCTTATGATCCACAACGAACACCTTGAGGAGCGCTTCGGCGTGGGGTTCCACACGATTTCCGTGCCGCGCCTCTGTCCGGCGCCGGGGATGAATATGGCGGACTACGCGCTGGTTGACGACGCCACTTTTGAGAAAATCGTGGCCGTTATCCGCCTGGCGGTGCCGTTTACCGGCATGATACTCTCCACGCGGGAGAACCACGAGATGCGCAAGAAGCTCCTCAAAATAGGTATCTCCCAGATAAGCGCCGGGTCCAGTACCGAAGTCGGCGGGTACGCGAAACGGGAGCGGCGGGAGAAGGCGGATAACCCCCAGTTTATCGTCAACGACGAGCGGAGCGCCCTCTCTATCATCTCGGAACTCATGGACGACGAGTACATCCCCAGTTTCTGTACCGCCTGCTACCGGAACGGGCGCACCGGGGACCGGTTCATGCGCCTTGCCAAGTCCGGCGAGATAAAGAACGTGTGCCTGCCGAACGCGCTTATGACGCTCTGCGAGTACGCGATGGATTACGGGGACGAGACTTTCAAGCGGAAAGCCGCGAACGCGATTGCGCGGGAGATTCCCGCGATCGGCAATGAGAAAATCCGCGGCAAGACCGGCCAGAACGTGGAAAAGATCCGTCAGGGCCAGCGCGATTTCTTCTTCTAATTTTTTTACCGTGGTTCCGCGGCGGTTTGACGGCTTGTGCCGAACACGCCGCCGCGGCGCGAGGTTTTTTACCGTGGTTCCGCTGGCGGTTCGGCTGCTTACGTGCCGGACACGCCGCCGGAACGCACGGAAAAGACGCGCATGAGTGCGCAAGGAGCGGCTATGTGCAAGATAACTGACGCGGAGATACTCCGTTTTATCACCACAGAGGATACCGATGAGGCTGAGGAGCTTTTCGCGGCGGCCCGGAAGGTTCGCGCCGAGCATTACCGCAACGAGGTATATTTTCGGGGGCTTGTGGAGTTTACCAATTACTGCAAGAACGACTGCTACTACTGCGGCCTCCGCCGGAGCAATACCAACGTGGCGCGATACCGCCTGTCTCTGGACGAGATACTGCAAAGCTGTAAGGTCGGGAACTCCCTTGGGTTCAGGACGTTCGTGCTGCAAGGCGGGGAGGACCCCTATTTTACCGATGAGCGGGTCGTCGAGATCCTGCGGGCTATCCGCGGGGCCTATCCCGACCACGCCATAACCGTATCCGTCGGGGAGCGCCCGCGGGAAAGCTACGAGGCGTTTTTCCGATCCGGCGCGAACCGGTATCTTTTGCGCCACGAAAGCGCCGACGAGGAACACTACGCCATGATGCACCCGTCTTCCATGAGCCTCCGGGCGCGGAAGGAGTGCCTCTATACCCTCAAGACCATCGGCTACCAGGTGGGGGCGGGCTTTATGGTAGGGACTCCTTTCCAAAAGCCGGAACACCTCTTGGAAGACCTGCGGTTTCTCCAGGATTTGCAGCCCCACATGGTAGGTATCGGCCCCTTTATCCCCCAGGCGGACACGCCTTTCGGGAACTATCCGGCAGGCACCTTGGAGCAGACCCTCCGCATGGTGGCCCTTGCGCGCCTACTCCTGCCCAAGGCGCTTATTCCGGCAACCACGGCCTTGGGAACCATAAGTCCCGTGGGGCGGGAGCGGGGACTTATGGCCGGCGCGAACGTGGTTATGCCCAACCTGTCGCCGCGGGAAGTACGGAAACTCTACGCGCTCTATGACAACAAGATCTGCACCGGAGACGAAGCTGCCGAGTGCCGGTACTGTATGGAGGGCCGGATACGGGGTTTCGGCTTCGTGCCGAACATGGGGCGCGGCGATGTTGCCGGCTGGCAGCCTCCGGCTGTTTCATAAGCTTCCTGCCACGCGCTCCGAACCACGCCGTCTCCGACGATTCCATAAGCGGCCTGCGAAGCGCGGCAAACCACTCGCCGCAACGCAGTGTTTCCAAAGCACTGGAGACGGCGCGAGAGCGTAGCCGCGCCTTAACAGCACTGACTTGCTCAACGGACAGGGTGTTGCACTACTCTCAAACAACAAGCGGCCATGCTGAAGCCGTCGGAGACGGTGTTGCACTACTCTCAAACAACAGGCGGCCATGCTGAAGCCGTCGGACACGGTGTCGCACCGTTCGGAAACAACAGGCGGCCATGTTTGAAGCCGTCGGAGACGGTGTTGCACCGCTTGGAGGCAACAGGCGGCCATGCTGAAGCCGTCGGAGACGGTGTTGCACTATTCGGAAATAACAGGCGGCCCTGCTGTGCCTCCGCCGCCGGCGGGCGGGCGGTTAAGGACCATGAGGAGCGCGATGTCCCCCTGGCGGACGCCGGGTATCCGCGCCGCCTGGCCGACTGTCAGGGGGCGCACCTGGGAGAGCTTCTCCCGCGCTTCTAACGAAAGGCCGGTCAGCGCCGCATAGTCCAGATCGCGGGCAATTTTTATCCTATCCAGCTTGGCGCTCTTTGCCGCAAGACGCGCCTCTTTCTCGATATAGCCCGCGTAGCGTATGTCCAGCAGCGCTTGGGAAATCCAGTGCGCCGGGTACGGTTCCGCCAGGGCGGACAGCAGGGCCTCAAACGGCACCTTGGGATCCAGCGCGGCCCGCTCCAGCGGCTCCCCGCTATGGGCGCCGAGCGCGGCCTCCCGCTCGGCATGACAGACGCGCCGCGTCCGCAAAAGTTCCCGTATCGCCGCGACGCCGGCTTTTTTCTCTTCAAAACGCTCCCAGCGCCGCCCGCTTATAAGGCCGAGTTCCCGCGCCTTGGGGGTAAGCCGCGCATCGGCGGTATCGTGGCGCAGCATGAGCCGGTGTTCGGCCCGGCTCGTGAACATCCGGTACGGCTCTTTGGTTCCCAGCGTGGTAAGGTCGTCCACCAGCACCCCGATATACGCCTCCGCCCTCCCCAGCACGAAAGGCGGTTCCCCGCGCAGTTTCAGCGCCGCGTTGATGCCCGCCATAAGGCCCTGGGAGGCCGCCTCCTCGTAGCCGGAGCTGCCGTTCGTCTGGCCCGCCACGAAAAGACCGGCCATACGCTTGGACTCAAGGGTGGGATACAGGTCGAGCGGGTCAAGATAATCGTACTCAACCGCGTAGGCCGGACGCACGATACGCGCTTCCCCAAGCCCCGGTATGGTGCGGATAAAATCCCGCTGCGCGTCTTCGGGAAGGGAGCTTGAGGCGCCGTTGAGGTACATCTCGTTCGTGCCAAGACCCTCGGGCTCGATAAAGACAGGGTGCCTCTCCCGATCCGGGAAGCGCACCACCTTATCCTCGATAGACGGGCAGTAGCGCGGCCCGGCGCCGTGTATCTTGCCGCCGTACAGGGGGGAGCGGTGGATATGCGCCCGAATGACCCCGTGGGTTCGGGCGTTCGTATACGTTATCCAGCAGGGAACGCGGGGGCGGGACGCGGTCTCCCCGTCTTCCGCGTCAAAGGAAAACGGCGCCGCCTCCTCGCCGTCCTGTCGCTCAAGTGCCGCGTAATCGATCGTGTCCCCGGCAACGCGGGCGGGCGTGCCGGTTTTAAGGCGCCCCACCGGAAACCCCCGCTCCCGAAGGCGCGTCCCAAGCCCCAGCGCCGCGCTTTCCCCCAGCCTCCCCTGGGGCGCGTCGTACTCGCCTATGAAAATCTTCCCCTCCATGAAAGTGCCTGTCGCAAGAATAACCGCCCGCGCCGTAATGCGGCCTCCGCGCTCGGTTATAACCCCTTCCGCGCCGGCATCGGTCGCAAGAAGGTCAACCACCGTGTCCATAAAGACCGAAAGACCGCGCTGGGCCTCCACCGCGGCGCGGGCAGCGCGCTGGTACGCCTCTTTGTCCGCCTGGGCGCGGGGCGCCTGCACCGCCGGACCCCGCGACCGGTTCAGTATCCGGTACTGGATCATGGTTTTATCAATCAGTTTTCCCATTTCACCGCCGAGCGCGTCCACTTCCCGCACCAGATTGCCCTTTGAAAGCCCCCCGATCGCGGGGTTACACGAAAGCGCGGCAATCCGGTCGGGGTTTTGGGTAATAAGGAGCGTTTCAAGCCCCAGCCTCGCGGCGGCCACGCCCGCCTCAAGCCCCGCGTGTCCCCCGCCCACCACAATACAGTCATAGTCCATAACCCATTGTATTTCTGCCAAAGCCTTTTTACCAGCCTCCGCCGTCTCCGCAGCCTCCGGCTGTTTCAGCACTGTTGTTTGATAATGGTGCAACACCGTGTCCGGTTAGCGGGCTTATTGCTACTTAGGCGCGGCTACGCTTCGCGCAGCCTCCGACGGTTTGGAATCGGTGCGTTGTTATGAGCCGCAGCCTCCGCACCTTTCAGGCGGCAGCCTCCGGCTGTTTCAGGGCTAAACGCCGGCGTTTAGAGTCTACCCGCCGGCGTTTGAAGGCTAAACGCCGGCGTTTGAAGGCCAGCCTCCGGCTGTTTCAGCATGGCCGCGTGTTGTTTCAGAGTGGTGCAACACCGTGTCCGCCGGCGGCGCCGGAGGCACAGCAGGGCCGCCTGTTGCCTCCAAGTGGTGCAACACCCTGTCCGGTGAGCAGTCTGGTTGCTGCTAAGACGCGGCTACGCTCTCGCGCCGTCTCCGACGGTTTGGGAGCGGCGCGTTTTTGTGCGCGGTACGCGGCGGCGTGTTGTTCGGAGCGCTACACAGGAAGCCGTTTAAAACCGTCGGAGACGGCGGAGACTGTTGAACAATAAGACCAACGTACCTAACGCATGATACTATATGAAACTACATTACTCATTTCTATCCGTTTCGGTTTTTACACCGTCCCAAAAGGTATACCTTTTGTCATAAAAGGTATACCTTTTGCCGTAAAAGGTATACCTTTTGTCGTAAAAGGTATACCTTTTGTCCTGAAAGGTATACCTTTTGTCCTGAAAGGTATACCTTTTGTCGTAAAAGGTATACCTTTTGTCGTAAAAGGTATACCGGATGCTCCAAAAGGTATACCGGATGCCGTAAAAGGTATACCGGATGCTCCAAAAGGTATACCGGATGCCGTAAAAGGTATACCGGATGCTCTAAAAGGTATACCTTTTACGCCGGTCTTACGCGGGGCAGAACCGTCTCTTGCTACTGATAAGTCGTTACGCGGTAATGAGTAATAACCGCCGTCTCCGCCCGCCGGCGGGCCGCGAGCCGCGGCAGGCACATAAGCTTCCAGCCCCGCGCCTGTAAGCAGTTGTCGTCCGCTGTGCCGCGCTCCGCAGGACGCTTTTGGAACAGCCGGAGGCTGGCCACCCGCCGCCGGCGGGCGGAGGCTGCCGGATGCCGTAAAATACGACGCCAAACGGTAACAAACAGCAGCATATCGCACAGAACTGCGATGTATACGAAGTAAGCGAGGTGCGGAATCATATAAGCGCGGGTCGCGTATAACTAGACGCGACTGCTTAGGGGCGCTCCGCAGGCCGTCTCCGACGGTTTCATAAGCGTCGTGCTAAGCGCCTCAAAGCGGTCTTTGCGTACTTACAGCCGCTTTGCGGGAAGCTGTTTAAAACAGCCGGAGGCTGCGGGGTAGGGGTACAGGATGCCGGAGGGGGATCTGAGGAGGTAGGCGCCCTCTCTTTTGCCGGCAATAACGCCCTCGTGAAGGCGTATTTTGCCGCCGCCGCCGGGAAGGTCTAGCGCGTATACCGGCAGCGCCGCGCCCCGGGACGCGAGGTTCGCGTAAAGCGCAAGCCCGTCCGCAAGGTCAACCCGAAAATGCGCGGTGCCTTGGGCAGTGTCAAGCTGAAACAGGTAGTACAGGGAAAGCCCCGCGTCAACACACGCCGCAAAAAGACGCGCCAGCGTTTCCGCGTCGTCGTTGACCCCCCGGAGCAGCACGGTTTGGGTGAGGACCGGAATGCCCGCGTCCGCGCAGGCGCCCAGAACCTCCCGCGCCGGCGGCGAGAGTTCCCGATGGTGGTTGATGTGGACCGCCATCCGCAGGGGCCGGTAGGATTTCAGGAGATCCAGAAGGCCGCGGTCGAACCGTTGGGGAAACGTAATCGGAACGCGGGTGCAGAGCCGCAGGCGCAGGTCCGGTCTCACGCTGCGGAGGGAACCGAGAAGCCGGTCCAGAGCCCCGTCCGGCGCGGTAAGCGGGTCCCCGCCGGAAATGAGCGCCTCGCGTATCTCCCGATGGCGGGCAAGGTACGCGAGAACCGGCGCAAGGCGCGTATCGTCGATGAACCCCGTATCCTTCCGCGCCCATATCCGGCGGAAACAGTACCGGCAATAGCCGGCGCACTCCCCGCTTGCAAGGAGAAGCGCCCTATCCTCGTACTGACGGATAAGGCGCGGGGCCTTTCGGTGCGCCTCCTCGCCCAGCGGGTCCGCGAGGGCAAAGGGGTCCGGCGCCGCCTCCGCCGGCGAGGGAAAGAACTGGCGGCGCAGGGGGTCCGCCGCGTCGGATCCCGCAAGGGACGCGAAGTGGGGCGTTACCCCGAAGAGCGGTATGCCGCGTAAAGCCGGCTCTTCTCCGAGGCGCCGGAGGTACGCCGCCTCTTCCGGCAGTACGCCGGCGCGGAGCGGTTCCGGCAGGTCCTCAACGCGCCTTATAATGTTCACGGTCAGAGAGCATGAGGAGCGCCATAACCTTCGCGTCTCCCAGTATGTGGTCTATCACCGCGTATTCATTCGGCTGGTGCGCCTGGTCCTGAAGCCGGCACCACACCGCGGCGTCTATTCCCCCGTTGCGGAGCGGCGCGGCCATGGTTCCCCCGCCGATACCGACGGTTCGCGGCTCCGTGCCGTATACCTCCCGAATAGCGCGGGCAAGGAGCGCCACCACCGGCGCGTCGTCCGGCGTGGTTTTGGACTGGGCGCTCTGGACAACCTCGCTCTTAACGGCAACCCCGTACTTTGCCGCGACGTCCGCCGTAATCCGGTCAATCTCCGCAAGCGCGTCTTTGAGGGGATAGCGCGGGAGTATCCGCATATCCATACAAAAGACGTCTTCACCGGGAATGGTGTTGATATTCGGCACGTTGGCTTCCTGTTTGGTCGGCTCGAAGGTGGAATAACCGGGCGCCTCAAAGAGCGCGTCCCGTGCCGGAAACTTCTCGGAAAGCCCGTGGTGGAGCGCCAGAGCCAGCGCCGCGCCCGCAAGGTGGGCGTTGACCCCCTGGCACGGTCGGGAGCCGTGGGTCTGGACGCCGGTGGTGGTAAACTTCATCCAGAGGAGGTTCTTCTCGGCAATCTCGATGGTTTCCCCCAGAGGATCCCCGCTGTCCGGTATAAGCGCCGCGTCGTCTTTCCGAAAAACCCCGGGCTGTTTGAGGAGCCACCCCACCCCGTAATCGCTGCCGGTTTCCTCGTCTGCCGCGAAGAGGAGTTTTACCGTATGCGGCGGGGTTATGCCCTGGTGAATAAGGGACAGCGCCGCCAGCACCGACGAGGTAAGCCCCTGCTGGTTGTCTTCAACGCCCCGCCCGATGATGCGCCGGTCCTTTCTCACCACGGTCCAGGGGTCGCTTGCCCACTGGGAAAGCTCCCCGGGCGGCACCACGTCAAGGTGGCTCATAATCCAGAGCCGCGTATTATCCGCGGCCCCGGGAACCGTTGCCGTCAGGTTGGGGCGCACCCCGCCTTTTGCCTTCGGATCCGGCGCGTCATAGCGCTCAAGGTGGGTTACGCCCTTCTGTTTAAGCCATGTTTCAAGAAAGAGCGCCTTCTCAAGCTCTCCTTCGCCGCCTGACTGCGGGGAAACCGCGGGACGTCTGGTTAATTCGGTCTCAAGCTCCACAGCCAGCGCCTCGCACCCGTCAATATACCTAAAGATTTTTTCCTTCATAGCCCGCCAAGCATACACGTTTTCCCTTTCCCTTCATACCCGCAGCCTCCGCCCAGCCTCCGGCTGTTTAAGCATGGCCGCGTGTTGTTTCCGAATGGTGCAACACCCTGTCCGTTGAGCGAGTCAGTGCTGCCCAGGCGCGGCTACGCTTCGCGCCGTCTCCGACGGCTTCAGCATGGCCGCAGCCTCCGGCTGTTTAAGCATGGCCGCTTGTTGCTTCCGAGTGGTGCAACACCTTGTCCATTTACTTCGCTGGCTGCTGTTAAGGCGCGGCTGCGCTTCGCGCAGCCTCCGGCTGTTTAAGCATGGCCGCCTGTTGCTTCAAAGCGGTGCAACACCGTGTCCGGTGAGCGAGTCAGTGCTGCCCAGGCGCGGCTACGCTTCGCGCAGCCTCCGACGGTTTCATAAGCTTCCCGCGCCGCACCTCAACGTTATTCAGTCCACATACCCGCCCCACATTTTGACGACACACCACCCCGCTTCGGCACCACAACTCCGCGTTTTAGACACACCGCTCCGCGTTTTAGGGACACCGCTCCGCGCTCTGGAGACACGCATCCCCGACACGCAGCCTCCGGCTGTTTAAGCATGGCCGCCTGTTGTTTCGTAATGGTGCAACACCCCGCCGGCGGCAGGTGGCACAGCCCCAGGCGCTGCTGCGCTTCGCGCAGCCTCCGGCTGTTTAAGCATGGCCGCAGCCTCCGGCTTTTTTAAACGGCTTCCCGATCCCGCGACAAAGCAGACAACGTCCGCTTTGAGCCGCTTAGCGGGAAGCTTTTGAAACCGTCGGAGACGGCGGTTATTTGAGGAGGGATTCCCTTATGGCTTTGAATGAAAGGGGGTTCTTTTCCAGAAGAAATACCGGCGCTAGGGGGCGGATTGTGCCGAGTATCTCCTGAATATCCTGAATATGTTCCGGCTCCGCAAGCGCGGCCTTGGAAAGCACGAAGCAATCCGCTGACGCGGCCTGCTCGTACAGGGAAACGGCAGCCGCGAATAGCTTGAGAAAACGCAGCGTGTCGATAACGCAAATCATGCCGCGAAACCGCAGGCGCCCGCGTCCCCGCGCCTCGGCGCACACCACAAGCTCCCGCAGAAGCGCGGGCGGGGTAAAGCCGGCGGTCTCGGCCAGGATAT
>JAITHR010000202.1 GCA_031279895.1 Spirochaetaceae bacterium | reverse complement strand
AGAAGGAGTATCGAGGCTTTCACCACGTACTGCCAGTCGGATCCGATATTCATAAGGGACATCCCGTTGTTGATGGCGGACATGACGAGCCCCCCGACGATGACCCCGACCACGGTGCCGATGCCGCCGGACGCCGAAACCCCGCCGATATAACAGGCCGCGATCGCGTCAAGCTCGAAGTTCTGGCCGGCCTGCGGGAGCGCGGAGTTCATGTAGCCTGTGGAGACCACGCCGGCAAGACCGGCCAGGCCGCCCATGAAACAGAAGACGATGAAGGTGATAAGTTCGGAGTTGATGCCCGACAGTTTCGCGGAGCGGGCGTTTCCGCCGACCGCGTAGATGTACCTCCCAAGCACCGTGTTTTTCATCATAAAGTTGAACACGAAGACCGTAACCCCCAGCACGATGACCACGATAGGAAGCCCGCGGTAGCTGGCGAAGCGCTGGGAGAGGCCCAGGATGAGGGCGCCGATGACCGCCAGTTTCACGATGAAAAGGGAAAGGGGGATGACCTCGAAGTTGTTTTTCATGTCCTTGTTGCGGGACATAAACTCGACGGCGATGTAAACGGCGAGGATTATCACCCCCACCACCAGGGCGCTGCCCGGTGACCTGGCGCTTTCGCTTTCGAGAAAGATGCCGGAGGCGAGCTGTTTGTACCCGTCGTCCTTAATGGGGATGGGGTTTACATGGGTGATAATGTACGTGACCCCGCGGAAGAGCAGCATTCCCGCAAGGGTAACGATGAAAGCCGGTATTTTGAGGTAGGCCACCCAGAAGCCCTGAAACCCGCCGATGGCCATGCCCACGATAAGCGCCACCAGCACCGCGCCGAAAATACCCGCGCCGCTGTTGTACGCCATGGCGCTGACGGCCCCCACAAAGGCGCAGACCGACCCCACCGAAAGGTCGATGTCGCCTATGACGATTACCTGAAGCATTCCTACGGCCAGAATAAGGACGTAGCTGTACTGGATGAAAATGTTGGTAAAGTTGCGGGAATTGAGGTTGGTTCCTTTGGTCAGCACCGCGAACACGATCATAATCAACGCCAGCATGAGGAACATCGAGTAATTCTTGATATTGCTCTTTAAGAGCCCGGCGATGCCGCTTTTTTTGACTTGGCTGTCGCTCATAAGTTTTATTCTCCTTTTGTTTTTGTATTACCCCAAGAGGGCGATACGCATGATTTTTTCCTGAGTCGCCTCTTCGCGGCTCAGTTCGCCCTTGATTCTCCCCTCGTTCATCACGTAAATCCTATCCGCCATGCCCAGGGCCTCCGGCAGTTCCGATGTTACCATGATAACGCTCTTCCCTTTCTGCACGAGTTCGTTGAGGATGCCGTAAATCTCCGCTTTGGCCCCGATGTCTATGCCCCGCGTGGGCTCGTCAACGATAAAGATTTCGGGATCAACGAGAAGGCTCCGGCTTAACACCACTTTCTGCTGGTTGCCGCCGGAAAGGTTCCGCGTAAGCTGGTTTATGGACGGGGTTTTTATCCGTAAGTCCTTGCGGTACTTCTCGGCCTTCTCGATTTCTTCCTGGGCCACGACAATCCCCATACGGGAGAGCTTTTGCAGGGAGGAAACGGAGATATTGGTTTTGATGCCCTGAATAAGGATAAGCCCCAGGCCCTTGCGGTCCTCGGAGACATAGGTCATGCCCGCGTTAAGCGCGGCTTTGGCGTTTTTGAGGGATGCTGCCTGGCCTTTGAGGTACAAGGCGCCGGTGCTTCGGGACCCGTAGGACTTGCCGTAGATGCTCATCATAAGCTCGGTGCGTCCCGCGCCCATAGGCCCGCAGAACCCCAGGATCTCTCCTTTCCGCAGGTAGAAAGAAGCGTTGTCAACGACCTTAATGCTGTGGTATTCGGGGTGGTACACGGTCCAGTTCTTGACCTCCATAACGGTTTCCCCGGGATTGCTCTTGCGCTCCGGGAACCGGTGGGTCAGGTCCCGCCCGACCATGTCCTTAATAATCACGGCCTCTGTGAGGTTGTCTTCCTTGACGCTGTACGCGGAGATGGACTGGCCGTCGCGGATAATCGTAACCGAGTCGGATACTTTCATCACCTCGTTGAGTTTGTGGGAAATCATCACCGACGTAATGCCCTGGCGTTTGAACTCAAGCATAAGGTCAAGAAGTTTGGCGCTCTCGTCGTCGTTAAGGGACGCGGTAGGCTCGTCGAGAATGAGAAGCTCCACCTTTTTGGAGAGTGCCCGGGCGATTTCCACGAGCTGCTGCTTTCCCACGCCCATTTTGCTCACAATCGTCGCGGGATTCTCGTGAAGCCCCACCTGATCGAGGTACTTCTTGGATTCGAGGATGTAATGGTCCCAGGGGATGACGCCCATGGTGGTTTTCATGTGTCCCAGAAACATATTTTCGTAGATGGAAAGATAGGGACTTAAGGCCAGTTCCTGATGGATGATGGCAAGCCCTTCTTTTTCGCTGTCTTTGACGCTGTGGTAATTCGTTTCTTTTCCCTTGTAAAAGACTTTTCCCTCGTAGCTTCCTTTGGGGTACACGCCGCTAATGATGCTCATCATGGTTGATTTTCCCGCGCCGTTTTCGCCGCAGAGTGCGTGGATTTCACCTTTTTTTATTTTTAAATTAACCTTATTCAGCGCCCGTACCCCGGGGAAATCTTTGATAAGGTTTTCGGTTTCAAGAATATATTCGCTCATGGCGGATCCTTCCGTAACATTTTATACCGTTCCGTAACGTTGATGAGAACAGGCGCGAGACTGCCTCCCGCCTGTTCCTGCCTGTCTGTCTGTCCTATCCTATCTAAGCTGCGCCGCTTCCGCCTCGCCGTAGAATCCCGCGTCTACCGGCACGTTCACGTTGTTCTGCCTGATGATGACCGGTTCCAGAAGGTATGCCTGAACGGTTTTCCTTCCCGTGTCCCCGATGCTGGCAAGGGGGCCGGCGGCGAGGGTCGCGCCGGGGATATTGGGGGTCTGGCCCTTAATAATCTGATCCGCAAGAAGAACCGCGGCTTCGGCGAGTTTGTTGGTGTCCTTGAACACCGTCATATACTGCTGGCCGTTCTTTATGGAAAGAACCGAGGCGAACTCCGCGTCCTGACCCGTAACCACCGGCAGTTTGCCGCCGCTCGACGGGTTGTATTTGGCGTCGGTAAGGCACGCCTCGATGATAGCCCGCGCAAGGGTGTCGTTCGGCGCGAGAATCGCGTCGAGCACCGCGTCTTTCGCGTCGCCGTTGAGGAGGTTTTCCATGCGGGTTTTGGCAATGGGGGCCTGCCAGTTTTCCGTGGCGATCCGCTGGAAGTTGTCGTTGTCAGCGGAACTGGGAGGGTAGGGCCCCGCCACCTTAAGAACCCCGCTGTCTATGTAGGGCTTCAAAACACTCATGGCGCCGTCAAAAAAGAATTTCGCGTTGTTGTCCGTAGGGGAGCCCGCGAAAAGGGTGATGGTCTTGGGGTTGTCCGGCGTTGCCGTCTTGAGCCCGAGCCCGTCCTCGATGCCCTGCGCCTGAAACTGGCCGACCTTGAAGTTATCAAAGGTAATGTAGTAATCGTAGTCCCCGGAATTCATAATGAGCCGGTCATACGCGATAACCGGCACCTTATCCCGCGCCGCGTCGGCGATAGCCGCGCCCACCCCGTCATTGACGTTGGCAACAATGAGCGCCTTCGCGCCGTTGGTCAGGAAGGTCTGGATCTGCCGGTTCTGCTGGTTCTGGTCAGCGTCCCCATACGCCACCTGCGCCTGATACCCTTGCCTTTCAGCAAAAATCTTGAGATTGGCGCCGTCTTTCTGCCAGCGCTGCACGTGGGTTTCCGGCATAGCGATACCGACCAGTGCCCCGCCGGACTGACCAGACCCTTGGGACTGACTTTGCGACGATCCGGCGGCGCCCTCTTTTTTACAAACGATTAACGAGCCCACAGCCAGGACAATCGCTAAAGCCATACTCAGTTTTCTGATTTTTTCCATTTTTCCGTTTTTTCCCGTTTTTTTTATTTTTTCTTTTTTCATAAAATTCCTCCAAGATTATGATAAAAATATACTACAAGCGGTTTTCAATACGTTCTTATGCGGTTAAAGGTGTATGAAAAGCCCGATGAAAACAGCCTGCGGAGCGGTTTCTCTCCGTTTTTTTGTCCAAGCCGCGCATTCGTGTCGAACGCGCCCCGTACTTCCCGTCCCTTTTTACGGGACTCCCGGGAAGAACCGGACCGGTTGTGCCGGCGGCCATTCGTTTCTCGTGCCAAAGGCGGATAGGTAAGTATAGATAATTATGTCAGCCTATAAGCGCACCCTCCTTACCCTCTGGTTTATCAATTACAGATATATCTCCGTAATCCCTCCGGCGGACTGTTTGACGGTTCCTTGGGTAGCCTTTTTCACTGACCACACGTAATTACCTCGGCGCATCATTGTTTCGGTCTTTGCAGGCGCGGGATTTTCGTGTCCCGCAAGGGTTGCCACACAGCCTTTTTCCAAAAACCCCGATTTATGACAGACTTTTCAGATATACCGTATGAGATAGCATTATGATACCCTCCTTATAGCGCGGAGTCAAGCAAAAGATTGGAAACCGACGAAATCGCTATACAATCTTTCAAACGCCTTATATCAATTATGTATATATTTCCCGCCGCATTGAGAGCGGGTAATCGGGCTTGCCGCGCTGCCGATACGGTTGCCGGTTAGGGGATTATTTTTTATGTTATAGCTATGAATATTGAAAAGTTTACGGTAAAAGCCCGGGAAGCGGTCAACGAGGCGTCCGGTATCGCCCAAAAAGAGGATCACGGCCAAATCGAGACGGAGCATCTCCTCGTAGCGCTCTTGCGGCAGGAAGAGGGGGTTATCCGCCCCCTTATCGAGCGTATCGGATCCGACGTCCCGCGCCTTATCGAGCAGGCGGAAGCCCTGACCCGCGGGATACCCAAGGTTTACGGAGACGCCGCGCAGATTTACTTTTCCCCGGCTGCGTCCAGGATACTCGCCAAGGCAGAAAGCGAGGCCGACTCTCTCAAAGACGAGTATGTGTCCACCGAGCATATTCTTTTGGCCGTTGCCGCAAGCGAGGGGAAAGCCGGAGACATTCTCAAGAAAGCGGGGATTACCAGGAACGCCGTCCTTTCGGCGCTGCGGCAGGTGCGGGGAAACACGCGGATTACCGATCAAAATCCAGAGGACAAGTATCAGGTTTTAGACAAGTATTGCCGGGACCTGACCGCTTTGGCGCGGCTTGAGAAGCTCGATCCGGTCATCGGACGGGATGAGGAGATACGGCGGGTTATGCAGGTTCTCTCCCGCAGAACCAAGAATAATCCGGTTCTTATCGGGGAGCCGGGGGTAGGCAAAACCGCCATTGCCGAGGGGCTTGCGCGGCGCATTGTGGCGGGAGACGTACCGGAGGGCCTTAAAGGGAAGCGCCTCCTTTCCCTTGACTTGGGGGCGCTCGTGGCGGGCGCGAAGTTTCGGGGGGAGTTCGAGGACAGGCTTAAGGCGGTTATCCGCGAGATACAGGAATCTGACGGGAAGATAATCCTCTTTATTGACGAGCTGCATACCTTAGTGGGCGCGGGCGCCGCGGAAGGGGCGACCGACGCCTCCAATCTCCTTAAGCCCGCCCTTGCGCGGGGGGAACTGCGCTGTATCGGCGCCACCACGCTGGACGAATACCGCGCCTACATCGAGAAAGACGCGGCGCTGGAGCGGCGTTTCCAGCAGGTATATACCGCGGAACCGTCTCCAGAGGACACGATCGCCATACTGCGGGGTCTCAAGGAGCGCTACGAGGTGCATCACGGGGTACGGATTAAAGACGAGGCGCTCGTGGCGGCGGCCTCCCTCTCCGACCGGTACATTACGAGCCGGTTTCTGCCGGACAAAGCCATTGACCTTGTGGACGAGGCCGCCAGCCGGCTTAAGATGGAACTGGACAGCCGGCCTACGGAGCTTGACAAGCTTGAGCGGAAGCTCCTCCAGCTTTCCATCGAGCGTCAGGCACTCCAGCGGGAGGAAGACGGGGCTTCCAGGGAGCGTCTGGAGAAACTGGAGCGGGAGATCGCGGAACTGGAAACCGAGCGGGATGCGATGAAGGGGCGGTGGGAAAACGAGAAACAGCAGATCCAGAGGATTCGGGAATTAAAGCAGAAGATCGAGGAACTTAAAATCGAGGAAACGCGGTATGTGCGGGAGGGAAACCTTACCAAAGCGGCGGAGGTCAAGCACGGCCTTATACCGGACGCGCAGAAAAAACTCTCCGCCCTGACCTTGCGGATAGAAGAGAAAAACGAGAAAAACCAGAAAAAAGGGGAAACCGCCCTGCTTCGGGAGGAAGTGAGCGAGGATGATATTGCGAAGGTGGTTTCGGCATGGACCGGCATACCGGTTTCCAAGATGCTCTCCGGGGAGCTGCAAAAATACCTTGATCTGGAGGCGGTCCTTGAGAAGCGCGTAGTCGGCCAGGCCGCGGCGGTGGCTGCGGTGGCGGACGCGATCCGGCGGAACAAAGCGGGCCTCTCCGACGGGGCGCGCCCCTTGGGGTCGTTTCTGTTTCTTGGCCCGACCGGAGTGGGCAAGACCGAGCTTGCCAAGACCCTGGCCGACTTTCTTTTTAACGACGAGCGTTCCCTGACGCGCATTGATATGACCGAGTACGGCGAGAAGCACACCGTAAGCCGTCTTATCGGCGCGCCCCCCGGGTATATCGGGTACGAGCGGGGCGGCCAGCTGACCGAGGCGGTCCGGCGCCGGCCCTACGGCGTGATTCTTTTTGACGAGGTGGAAAAGGCGCATCCAGAGGTATTCAACGTATTTCTCCAGATACTCGATGACGGGCGGCTTACGGACGGTCAGGGGCGGGTGGTTGACTTTAAGAACGTGATTATTATTATGACCAGCAACCTTGGTTCGGATATTATTCTTGAGGCCGCGGAGAAGAAAGCCGTGCTCGATGCGTTGCGGGAACTTTTGATGCGGCATTTCAGGCCGGAATTTCTCAACCGGATTGACGAGACCGTGATATTTAACCGGCTTGGGCCGGAAGAAATCGGCAACATCGTGGAGATACAGATACGAAGTCTTGCGGGGCGGCTTGCGGAGCGTAAAATTGCTCTCGCGTTGACCCCGGGGGCCAGGGCGCTTTTGGCCGAGCGCGGCTACGACCCGCTTTTCGGCGCCCGCCCCTTGAAACGCACCATACAGGCGGAGTTGGAAAATCCCCTTGCCAAAGCCATTATCGCCGGAGAAATTCGGGAAGGCGATACGGTTACGGTAGACAGAGGAAAA
>JAITHR010000226.1 GCA_031279895.1 Spirochaetaceae bacterium | reverse complement strand
TCCAAATTCTCTTTAAGAGGCGCGAAAGCGCCGATAATTTTTAATATACCAACAAAGCACGGCAGGAAAACCGGTTTTTTTGCACGCAAAACAAGTTTCTTTGCTAGCAAAGTGAGTTTGTTTGCTAGCAAAATAAGTTTGTTTGCTAGCAAAATAAGTTTTTTTGCCAGCAAAATAAGTTTTTTTGCCAGCAAAATAAACTATCCTGTCCCCGCATAAATCATTGTGTTATAACAAATTATCGGCGCTTCGCGCCTCTTTGGGAAGAATTTGGGGGCTTTTTTATCAGCGCTTCATGTTTCGCGCCTCTTTGTGCGAACTTCGCGTAAGGGAACAGCCTTCGGCTGCCCCCAAACCCCCAACCAACGGCTTCATGCGCTGCGCTGCTCACGCCGTCGAAGCGCGGTGAGGCGCATCTTGCTGGGTTGTGACTAAAATTGCAAACCCTCCCGCCGCAGGAAGCACTTAAAACCCCCGCAGGGTGCCGACCTGCGTTGCGCCCGTGCGTTATCGAATCCCGCTGAGGCGCTGCTTCGGGGTTGTGACTAAAATTGCAAACCCTATCGCTACAGGAAGCACGTGAATCCCCCGCAGGGGGTTGCAAGGAGGGGGTGTTTTGCGCTATTCTCACAAAAGATACATTCCTCTTGCTGATAAGGGGTTGTGAAGGAGTTCCAATGAAGGTTCAAGAACTGAAACACACTGGTCTTAAAAAGTGGGTCGAAGACGCGGTTGCGCTTATGTCCCCGGATTCAGTTGAAATCTGCGACGGCAGTCAGGCCGAATACGAGCGGATGATCAAAATTACCGTTGATAACGGACTGGCGACCCCGCTTAACCCCGGGAAGCTGCCGGGGTGCGTACTGTTCCGCTCGGATCCCTCTGACGTGGCCAGAGTGGAAAACCGTACCTATATCGCTTCGAAAAACGAAAGCGACGCGGGTCCCACCAATAACTGGATAAACCCGGACGAACTCAAAAAGACCATGACCGGCCTGTATAAGAATGCTATGAAGGGCCGCGTTATGTACGTCATCCCTTTCTCCATGGGGCCCGTGGGTTCGGAGATTGCCAAAATCGGCGTGGAAATAACCGATTCTCCCTATGTGGTTGCCAATATGCACATTATGACCAGAGTGGGAACGAGGGTGCTGGACGTGCTGGGGGACAAGGGCGAGTACGTGCCGTGCTTTCATTCGGTAGGGAAGCCCCTTGCCGACGGGGAAAAGGACAACGGCGTCTGGCCCTGCGCCCCGCTTGACAAGAAATACATCTCCCATTTCCCGGAAACCAGGGAGATCTGGTCCTACGGCTCCGGCTACGGCGGCAACGCGCTCTTGGGCAAGAAATGCCTTGCCCTGCGCATCGCCTCGGTGCTGGCGCGGGACGAGGGGTGGCTGGCGGAACACATGCTCATCCTGAAAATTACCAACCCCCAGGGGGAGGTGAAATACATCACCGGCGCGTTTCCCTCCGCCTGCGGCAAGACGAACCTTGCCATGCTCATCCCGAAACTTCCGGGCTGGAAAGTGGAAACCGTAGGCGACGATATTGCGTGGATGAAGTTCGGCAAAGACGGCAGGCTCTACGCGATTAACCCGGAGGCGGGCTTTTTCGGCGTGGCCCCGGGAACCAATCGGGAATCCAACCTGAACGCCATGGAAACCATCAAAAAGAACACGATTTATACCAACGTGGCCCTTACCGAAGACAAGGACGTGTGGTGGGAGCAGATCGGGTACGACGCCCCGGGAAAACTTATCGACTGGAACGGGAATGAGTGGGTACAGAACAAGAGCGACAAGGACCAGAAGCCCGCGGCGCACCCCAATTCCCGCTTCACGGGTCCGGCCAAACAATGCCCGGCAATCGCGCCGGAATGGGAAGACCCCAAAGGCGTGCCTATAAGCGCGTTTCTCTTCGGAGGCCGCCGTCCCAAGACCATCCCGCTGGTTAATCAGGCGAAAAACTGGGTTCACGGGGTATTCATGGGATCCATCGTGGGTTCGGAAGTTACCGCCGCGGCCCTGGACGTGAAAGCCGGCACCATCCGCCGCGATCCCTTTGCCATGCTCCCCTTCTGCGGCTACCACATGGGGGATTACTTCAAGCACTGGATAGACATCGGGAGTAAAAGCACACCGGACAAACTTCCCAAGATATTCTTTGTCAACTGGTTCCGCAAGAACGACAAGGGCTTCATCTGGCCCGGGTACGGCGAGAACTCGCGGGTGCTGGCGTGGATTTTCGACCGGTGCGACAACAAGGGCGCCAGCGTTGACACGCCTATCGGGATACTCCCCACACCGGAGGCTATCTCCCGTCCGGACGGGGTGAGCGAAGCGGATATGCGGGAGCTTCTCAACGTTGACATCCAGGGCTGGAAAGAGGAAATCGCCGACGTCCGGCAGAACCACTATCCGAAGTTCGGGGACAAGATGCCCAAGGCCTTAGCCGCCGAACTGGACGCTATCGAGAAACGCCTCAACGCCTAGCCTCCGGCCCGTCTCCGCCCGCCGGCGGCGGGTGGCACATAAGCGTCTTGTGCGGTGCAACAAAGCGGGCGGAGAGTGCTTAGGGGCGCGGTACGCGGACAGTCGTGGTTCGGAGCGCGGGGCGGGAAGTTTATGTGCCGTCGGAGACGGGCCGGAGACGGCGGGTTAGGGGAAAAAGCCGTGCAGTGCCCGCGTAATATGCCGGGCCGGATCGTCCTCTGCGGAAATCCACAAGACGCCGGGGATCGCGGAAAAACAGGTAATCTGCCGTTTGGCGTACCGGCGGCAGTTCCGCCTGATAAGCGCCGCGACCGGCTCGGGGTCCTCTTTCAGCCGGTAGGTTCCGTCTGGCGCCTCCTCGAAGAATTCTTTGTACCCGATGGCCCGAAGCCCCGGATCCCGCGGCGTGTAGCCCGCGTCAAAGAGCCGCCGCACTTCCTCTGGAAGCCCCGCCCGGAACATCGCGGCGCAGCGCAGGTCAATGCGCCGGTATAAGTCGGAACGCGCCCGCTCAAGGCCGATAATAATGAACCGGTATGCCGGGCGGGACCCCTCAGAGAACAGGGAAAAGGAACTTAAGGGACGACCTGAAAGGCGTATCACTTCCAAAGCCCGCAGGAGGCGGTACACGTCGTTACGGTGTATCCGAAAGGCGCTTTCCGGGTCACGGGCCTGTAATTCGGCTATGAGCGGGTCAACGCCGCCGGTGTTGAGTTCCTCCCGAAGCTTTCGGCGTATTGACCGGTCGGAAGGCGGCGCGCCCGGCAAGCCGCGGATAAAGCGGGTGAGGTAAAAGCCCGCGCCGCCTGATACCACCGGCGCGGCGCCGCGGGACGCGATGTCCGTGCAGGCGCGGTCCGCCAAGCGCACGAACTCGCCCACATTGAAAGGCTCCCACGGGTCGAGAATATCGATGAGGTGGTGCGGGAGGAGCGCTTGCAGTTCCGGCGACGGTTTCGCGGTGCCGATGTCCATTCCCCGATAGACCTGCATTGAGTCGGACGACACGATCTCCGCCCTGCCGGAGAAGGCGGGGTTTTCCAGAAAGAGTTGTTCCAAGAGCGCGGTTTTGCCTGATCCGGTGGGGCCGAAGAGGACCGCCACCGGCGTTGGTTCTGGCATGACGGTTACGGTTCTTTACGGTTCTATACGAAACTCGACTTCATCGGTAAATAATTGACGCGCCGCCAGGGAGACGACCTTCCCGTCAAAGGTTTCGATGTCCGGGTCGTTGAGCATGGAAAGCTGATAGGCCCGGCGGGAAGCCGCGGCGGTAATTTCATACATATTCTTATCGTATTCTATAAGTTCTTCTAACGGAAATATCATAGCCCCCGATTGTACCAGAACCGCCCTTCTCTGTAAAGCTTTTTTACCGCCGCAGCCTCCGGCTGTCTCAGCATGGCCGCGTGTTGTTTCTTAATGGTGCAACACCGTGTCCATTTACTTCGCTGGTTGCTGCCCATGCGCGGCTACGCTTCGCGCCGTCTCCGACGGTTTCAAATGGCTTCCCGATACCGCGGCAAAGCAGACAACGCCCGCTTACAGACGCTTCGCAGGACGCTTATGAAACAGCCGGAGGCTGCGTCGGAGACGGTAAGGCATGATACTATAAGGAAATACA
>JAITHR010000143.1 GCA_031279895.1 Spirochaetaceae bacterium | reverse complement strand
TCGCCGTTTCACGCATCAAAAACGTTTCATAATCCATACTTATAAATATAACACGCCCCCCGCCAAATTTCCACCGTCTCCGACGGTTTTAAACAATTTCTTACCGCCGGCGGCGGAGGCACAAAAGCTTCCTGCGGAGCGCCCCGAACAACGACTGTCCGCATACCACGCCGCGCCCCTTACCGCGTACAACAACGCACAAACCGCCGGAGACGGCGCGAGAGCGTAGCCGCGCCTGGGCTGTGCAAACCCGCTTACCGGACACGGTGTTGCACTACTTTGAAACAACAAGCGGCCCTGCTGTGCCACCCGCCGCCGGCGGGGTGTTGCACCAATTTGAAACAACAGGCGGCCATGCTGAAACAGCCGGAGGCTGCGGGCGGAGGCTGTGGAACCGTCGGAGACGGTGTGGTATGCTGGAGGTATGGATACCAAAGGAATCTTATACGGCGTGGGGGTCGGGCCAGGGGACCCGGAACTCCTGACCCTCAAAGCGCTGAAAACCATAACGCGGTGCGCGGTGCTGGCCTTTCCCGCGCCTGCGGAAAGCGGCGGGAAAGCCGCGGCCTATGAAATCGCGCTGGCGGCGCTGGGGCCGCGAACCGGCGGGGCGGAGAAAGAAGCCCTCGCGCTCCGCCTCCCTATGACCAAAGACGCGGACGTCATGCGGGAGAGCCAGCGCGAGGCCGCGGCGCGTATCATGGAAATTCTTGAAAGCCGGCGCGACGTGGCGTTCCTCACCTTGGGGGACCCGTCAATCTATTCCACCTATAGCTACCTCCACCGCCTGGTGGGGGAAAAGGGGTACAGGACGTCAATCGTGCCGGGGGTTCCCTCGTTTTGCGCGGCTGCCGCGCTTTTGGGGGAGGATCTGGTAAACGGGGAGCAGATCCTGCACGTTATCCCCGCGTCCTATAGGGATACGGGCGCGGCGCTCGACCTTGCGGGGGTCAAGGTGCTTATGAAAACCGGCGCGGCACTCCCGAAGGTCAAACGCCTCCTTATGGAAAGGATGAAAGGGACGGAAGGCGCGGAGAAAGCCGGAGGGACACTGCGGGCGCGGGCTGTGGAAAACTGCGGCATGGAAGGCGAGCGGGTCTGGAACACCCTGGCGGACATGGACGAGCGCTCGCCGCCGGGGTACTTTACGATTATTATTGCCAAAGACACCGAAGAGCGGGAGGCGCTATGATCTATTTTGTGGGAGCCGGGCCGGGGGCGCCGGATTTAATCACGGTGCGGGGGAAAGACCTCCTCTCGCGGGCGGACCAGATTATCTACGCCGGGTCCCTGGTCAATCCCGCGCTGCTTGAATGGGCGAAGCCCGCGTGCGAGACCTGTAACAGCGCGTCCATGACCTTGGAAGAGGTGCTTGCGCGGTTCGTTTCGGGTGAGGGGAAAGGGTGGCTCACCGTGCGCCTCCATACCGGAGACCCCGCTCTCTACGGCGCGGTGCGGGAACAGATGGACCTGCTCGCCGCGCTGGGCATCGCGTTTCAGGCGGTGCCCGGGGTAAGCGCGTTCTCCGCGGCTGCGGCCAGCCTGCGCGCCGAATATACCCTGCCCGGGGTGTCCCAAACCCTTATTATCACAAGAAGCGCGGGAAGAACCGGTACGCCGGAAAAGGAAGACCTCGCGTCCCTGGCGTCCCACGGGGCGAGTATGGCGATTTTCCTCAGCGCGGGGCTTATGGAAACCGTGCGGGACCGCCTCCTTGCCGGCGGATACCCGCCGGATACGCCCGCGGCGGTGGTGTACAAAGCGTCGTGGCCCGAAGAGAAGGTCGTGCGGGGGGTTTTGCGGGATCTCTGCGCCCTGGGGGAGGGCATTACCAAAACCGCGCTTATCCTGGTGGGCTCTTTTCTGGGGGATTCCTACGAGCGATCGCGCCTCTATGACCCCGCGTTCACCCACGGCTTTCGAAGCCCGTGATTGTCGCGCTTTTCTCTTTCACCGCACAGGGGGCGCGGCTCAAGGACCGGCTTTCCTCCCTGCTTGCCGGACAGGGCCACCGCATCCTTCCGGTGCCGCCGACGGGAACCCTGCGGGAAAGAACCGGCGCGGTCTTTCAACAGGCCGACGCGCTGGTTTTCATCGGCGCCGCGGGCATCGCGGTGCGGGCGGTGGCGCCGTTCCTCGTTTCAAAGGCCACGGATCCCGCGGTGGTGGCGGTTGACGAGCTGGCGTACTGGGCCGTTTCCCTTGCCTCCGGCCACATCGGGGGAGCCAACGGGCTTACGCGGACCATCGCGTCCCTCCTGGGGTCCCAAGCGGTGATTACCACCGCCACTGACCTGCACGGCTGTTTCGCCCTTGACCTCTGGGCGCGGGCAAACGGTCTCCGCATCGCTATCGGGTCATGGGACAAGGTAAAAGTGTTCTCCGCCCGCCTTCTCTCAGGGGAAACCCTGCCCATTAAAAGCGATTACCCCATAGCCGGCGCCGTACCGTCCGGTATCACCCTGGTCAGAGACCCGCGCTCCCCCTTCGGCGCGGTCGTGTCGGCACACCTTCCGGAAAAGCCCTGGGCGCACCTTGTACCCCAGGGGGTATACGCGGGTATCGGGTGCCGGAAGGGTGCGTCCCTCGCGTCGGTGGAACAGGCGCTTGCGCTGGCCTTTGCCCGCGCCGGCCTGAGTGAGGAGAGCGTTGCCGGCGTGGGCACCGTGTCGCTCAAGAAAGACGAACCCGCGCTGGCGCTGCTCTGCGAAAAGCGGAACTGGCGCTTCCTGTGGTATCCGCCGGAGGAACTCATGGCGGTTCCGGGGGAGTTCTCGTCTTCCCCTTTTGTCATGGCCGCGGTCGGGGCGGATAACGTGTGCGAACGGGCAGCGGTTCTCGCTTCTTGCGGCGGAACCCTTATCCTCCCGAAGTGCGCGTATAACGGGGTTACGGTGGCGGCGGCGGAACGGCCTCCGTCCCTCTCCTTCGGGACTTTCGAGTCTTTCGGGCCCGGGTCCCCGGCCTAAAGGCGGCGCACGGAGACTCTATGGAAACACCCCCGGGCTTTTGGTACGCCCTTCAGAACCTCGCGGTACTTGTCGCGGGTTTCATCCTTGACCGGTTATTGGGGGACCCGCCCGCGCTGCCCCATCCGGTACAGGCCGTCGGCTTTGTTATTACACGCGGCGAGGCGCTCCTCCGCGGCCTCTTTCCCAGGCGGGAACTGCTTGCGGGCTCGGTACTGGCCGCGCTGGTCTGCGCCGGCGTCTTTCTTCTTACGTGGGGCCTCTGCGCCCTTGTCCGCCGCCTCTCCGCACCGGCGGGCTTTATACTGGAGACGCTCCTTACGTGGCAGATACTCTCTGCCCGCTCCTTACAGCGCGAGGCCATGGGGGTTTATCATCGGGCCGCCGCGGGCGACGTGGCCGGCGCACGGCAGGCGGTTTCCCGCATTGTGGGGCGGGATACGGCGGACCTTTCCCTTGAGGGGGTTATTAAAGCCGGCGTGGAAACCGTGGCGGAGAACCTTTCCGACGGGGTGGTGGCGCCGCTTTTCTTTCTTGCCCTTGGCGGCGCGCCTTTGGGGATGCTGTACAAAGCGGTAAACACGATGGATTCGATGATAGGGTATCGGAACGAGCGGTATATTCTTTTCGGCAGGGCCGCGGCGAGGCTGGACGACGGGGCGAACTGGGTGCCGGCGCGTCTCAGCGGGCTTCTTATCATCGCTGCTGCGGGCCTCCTGGACCTTAACGCCGCGGAAGCGCGCCGGATATACCGACGGGACCGGAGGCGGCACGAAAGCCCCAACAGCGGCTGCCCGGAGGCGGCGTGTGCCGGCGCCCTCGGCGTGTCCCTTGGCGGAAACGCCTTGTACGGCGGCGTATTATGCGAGAAACCGACCCTGGGCGATCCGTCCCGTCAGGTGAACCCCGGTGACCTCATCGCCGCGCTCCGCCTCATGTACCTCTCCTCCGGCCTCTGCCTCTTCCTTGCGCTCCCCCTCCGCTTCATCGCAAGCTTTTTTCCCTTTTTTCCCTTTTTTCCCTAAGCGTCCCGCCTTGCGCCCCGAACAACGCAGCCTCCGGCTGTTTCATAAGCGTCATGCCTTGCGTCCCGAACAACGCAGCCTCCGGCTGTTTCATAAGCGTCCCGCCTTGCGCCCCGAACAACGCAGCCTCCCGAACCACCGGAGGCTGCGCGAGCGTAGCCGCGCCTCAACAGCACTGACTCGCTCACCGGACACGGTGTTGCACCACTCGGAAGCAACAGGCGGCCATGCTGTGCCACCCGCCGCCGGCGGGCCGCCGGCGTTTGAAGGCTACCCGCCGGCGTTTGAACCCTACCCGCCGGCGTTTGAAGGCTACCCGCCGGCGTTTGGACTCTAAACGCCGGCGTTTGAAGGCTACCCGCCGGCGTTTGGACTCTAAACGCACGCGTTTGGAGACAATACGCAGGCTGTTGAAGGCTTCCCGCCGGCTCGTGGACTCAAAACCCTCGGGTATGTAGGGAGGCGGGCGTCCT
>JAITHR010000141.1 GCA_031279895.1 Spirochaetaceae bacterium | reverse complement strand
ATTCCCGCCCGCCGAAACAGGAATCCGTGTGTCCAAAACGGAACCCCCGCTTCCCAAGGTAAAACTCCCTGTCCCTAAAGCGGAACCCCCTCCCGCCAAAGTGCGGGCCTGCACCCGCAGAGCGCGGTCTTGCACCCGCACGGCGCGGAGGTGCGCACCTCCAGAGCGCGGAGCGATGTCCCCGAAGCGCGGGGGCGCGGCGCGGGCCGTCTCCGACGGCTTCATAAGCGTCATGCGCCGCGCCCGAACAACGACAGGCCCTTTACTACGCATAACAACGCATGGCTCCCAAACCGCGACCGGCTGCGCGAAGCGGAGCCGCGCCTATGCAGCACTGATTCGCTCACCGGACACGGTGTTGCACTACTTGGAAACAACAGGCGGCCATGCTGGAACAGCCGGAGGCTGCGGGTGGTACTGGAATGTAACGTGCTTGTGCGCTTTTGGTATGAAATAAGGGGATTTGCGGCGCGAAGGCAGGGGGCGGGGCGGTTGGCACAAGACGTGCATAGAGACAGGCGGAGGATTGTGTCAAAAATGAAAACCATACAAACAACACTTGGCCGGCATAAGAAAACAGGGATTCTCCTGGGGATACTCTTTGCGGGGTCCCGCCTTTTCGCGCAGGAGGCGGACCGGTATTCCTGGGAATTCGCCGTGGATATGCTCTGGCTGTTCATCGGATCCATTCTGGTATTCATCATGCAGGCCGGTTTCGCGCTGGTTGAAACCGGCTTTACCCGTGCCAAAAACGCCTCGAATATCGCCATGAAAAACCTCATGGACTTCTGTTTCGGCGCGGTGGTTTACTGGGCCGCGGGATGGGCTTTCATGTACGGATCCGACGCGGCGGGCTTCATCGGCGTCTCGGACTTCTTTGCGGGAACCATGAACCTTACCCCCGAAGCCGGCGCTTTCTACAAACAATGGTTCTTTCAGGTGGTCTTTGCCGCCACCGCCTCAACCATTGTCTCCGGCGCCATGGCGGGACGCACCCGATTCAAAGCCTACCTCATCTATACCTGTTTCATCTCAGGGGTCATCTACCCCATCCAGGGACACTGGATATGGGGCGGCGGCTGGCTGGCGCGTTTGGGGTTTTATGACTTCGCGGGCTCCACCGTGGTACACTCGGTCGGCGGCTGGGCGGCTCTCATGGGCGCCATGGTCATAGGCCCGCGTCTGGGGAAATACGTGCGGGGACCGGACGGGAAGGTCAGCGTCAAAGCCTTCCCGGGGCATAATATCCCCTTCGCGTGTCTGGGCGTGCTCCTCCTCTGGTTCGGGTGGTACGGCTTCAACGCGGCCTCAAGCGGCACCGCCGTAGGAGCCGGCGGGTCAATCCTTGCGCGGGTCGCGGTAACCACCTGCCTTGCGGGATCCGCCGGGGCCATCGGCGCCCTTGGCCTCTCATGGTTCTGGTTCAAAAAGCCGGACGTGTCCATGACCATGAACGGTATTCTCGCGGGCCTGGTCTCCATAACGGCGCCGTGTGCCGTGGTTTCCCCCGGGGCGGCCATCGTTATCGGTCTTATAGGCGGCGCACTCGTGGTGCTGGCGGTGGAGTTCATTGACAAGGTACTCAAAATAGACGATCCTGTCGGCGCCTCGTCGGTCCATCTGGTATGCGGGGTCTTCGGCACCCTTGCGGTGGGCATCTGGGGCAACGTGGAAGGCACGGCAGTGGGCATCCTCCACGGCGGCGGCGTGTCCCGACTTGGGATACAGTGCGTCGGCGCCGGTGCGGTGGGCCTCTGGTCGGCCCTCACGAGCCTCCTTCTCTTTACGGCCATAAAAGCGACCGCCGGCCTTCGGGTGAGCGCCAAAGAAGAGATGATGGGGCTTGACCTGAGCGAACACAAGAGCGAAGCCTATGCGGGCTTTCAGATATTCAGCAATATGTAACCGGAAGGGGGCAAAGCTATGAAACTTATCATTGCGTATATACAGCCGCACGTGCTTAATGAGGTGAAGAAGGAGCTTTACAAGGCGGAGGTGTACAAGATTTCCATAACCAACGCGATGGGGTGCGGGCAGCAGAAAGGGTATACCGAGCAGTATCGGGGCGTTGAGACCGAGGTGAACCTTTTGAAGAAGGTGCGGGTGGAGATTGCGGTGAACGACTGTTTTGTACGGCCCGCGCTTGACGCCATTATTCGGGGTTCCCGCACCGGCGAGATCGGGGACGGCAAGATTTTCGTGCTTCCGATTGAAGAGTGCGTCAGAATACGCACCGGAGAAACCGGTTCCGTTGCCATCGGCTAACAGGCCAGCCTGTTTTAAACTGCTTCCTGATGCCGCGGCAAAGCGGGCAACGTCCGCTTAGAGGTGCGGTGCGGGAAGCTTATGGAACCGCCGGAGGCGGCGGCGGCTGGGGGAACCGGTTCCCCCAGACCCCCCGAATAACGCTACGTCCCTAAGCGGACTGACCGGCTGTAGGGCGCAGGGCGGGAAGCTTATGTGCCACCCGCCGCCGGCGGGGCGGGGAAAAAGTCTTCGTTCCAATGGCCTATCTTGCGGATTTTCTGATTGCGGTAGCGCACCAGCACCGAGGGGTTGCGCCGGCAGAGGTCCTGGAGTTCCTTCACAAGCACGCTCTTAATAAGAGAGGCCGCGGCGTCGGGATCCGTGTGGGCGCCCCCGGGCGGTTCGGGAATAACGCCGTTTATCACCTTGAACGTGAGCAGGTCCGCACTGGTAATCCTGAGCATCCCCGCGGCGTCTTTGGCTTTCGCCGCGTCCCGCAAAAGGAGGGACGCGCACCCTTCCGGGCTTATCACCGAATAAATCGCGTTCTCCAGCATATATATCTTGTCCCCCACGCTGAGGCCCAAAGCGCCGCCGGATCCGCCCTCGCCGATAATCACGCACACAACCGGCGTCCGAAGCTGGCTGAAATCCCGCAGGCTGCGGGCGATCGCCTCGGCAATGCCCCGCTCCTCCGCGCCCAACCCCGGATACGCGCCGGCGGTATCGACAAAGGTAACAACCGGTCTGCGGAACTTCTCCGCCTGTTTCGCAAGGCGCAGGCTCTTCCGGTACCCCTCCGGGTTGGCCATACCGTGGTTGCGGCGCATATTCTCCTTCAGCGTCCGGCCTTTCTGGTTGGCGATAATCGTAACCGGCCTCCCTTCAAGAAACCCCAGGCCCCCTATAATCGCGGGGTCGTCCCCGAAAGCCCGATCCCCGTGAAGCTCGATAAACCCCTGGAAGATACGGTTTATGTAATCCAGGGCGTAGGGCCGCTCCGGGTGGCGGGCAAGCTCGACCCGCCGCCAGGCCTCCTCGCTTTTCGCGCCGGCCCGTATCTTTCCCTCAAGACGCTCCAGCTCTCCCGCCGCGTCAATGCCGGAATCCCGCGCCAGCTTTTTTAATTCCTCTATTTTTTCCTGTAACGCCGCGGTATTCATCTTTCTTTTTCCGCCTTCTCTTTTTTTTCCCTTTTCTCTCTTTTCTCTTTAGTATCTTTATGCTCTCTGTCTTTATCGCTTTTCTCGCCGCGCCGCGCACCGTGCAGGTCGATAAGGTCTTTTAAGACCCGCCTCTGGTCCCGCCGGCTGACAATCAGATCCACAAACCCCTTGTCCCGCTGGAACTCGGCGCGCTGGAACCCTTCGGGAAGGCTCTCCCGTATGGTTCCCTCGATTACCCGCGGGCCCGCAAAGCCGATAAGCGCCCCGGGCTCCGCGAGAATAACGTCCGCCAGCATCGCGAAAGACGCGGTAACCCCGCCGGTGGTCGGGTCGCACAGCACCACGAAAAACGGCGCGCCCGCCTTGTCCAGCTCCGCCGCGGCGCTTGCGGTCTTCGCCATCTGGAGCAGGGAAAAGATGCCTTCCTGCATTCGGGCGCCGCCGGAAGTGGTAAACAGCGCCACCGGAAGCCCGCGCTCCGCACCCATAAGGAGCGCCCGGCACACTTTCTCGCCCACCACCGATCCCATGGACCCGCCCATGAAATCAAAGGACATAAGCCCCAAAATAAGTTCCCTCCCCTCAATGGCGCAGGTTCCGGTAATAACCGCGTCTTTCATCCGCGCCTTCTCTTCCGCTTCGGACAGTTTTTCCTCATAGCCGCTCAGATCAATCGGATTAAGGGAGCGCAGGTTGCCGGAGAACTCGGAGAAACTCCCGCTATCGGTCAGATAGGCGATTCGTTCCGCCGGTTCCATCCGGTAGTGGTACCCGCAGGCCGGACAGATTTTCAGCGCCCCAGCCGCCGCGTCGGGCGTCCGTGAAGCGCCGCAGGCCGGACAAGGCCCGTCCGCTCTCTCACGCGCCATAGTTTCCCTCCTTTTCACGCTCACGCTGTTCGCGCTGTTCGCGCTGTTCGTACTCCTCGTAATACGAGGTCCCGAAATCGCCCGAACGGAACACCGGATCCCGCATAATCCGGCGCTGCTTTGTCCGGTTGGTGGCAATCCCCTCTATAACCAGTTCCCCCAAGGCGCGGTCCATCCTGGCAAGGGCGGCGTCCCTGTTTTTCCCGTGGGCAATCAGTTTCGCCACCATCGCGTCGTAGTGGGGCGGCACCGCGCACCCGGCGTATAAAAACGAATCGAACCGCACCCCGGGGCCGCCCGGAACCTCCAGCGCCGTAAGCCGCCCGGGACCCAGGGCGTTAATCCGACATTCAATCGCCCAGCCGTTAAGACGCACGGCCTCGGGATCAAGGTCGATCCGCCTTTCGGCGCACGCGGTAATCTGCTCGCGGATAATATCGACTCCGGTAACGCACTCGCTGACCGGATGTTCCACCTGCACGCGGGCGTTGACTTCCATAAAGTAAAAGTCCGTGCCGGAAGCCAGAAACTCAACCGTGCCGGCGCCGCAATACGAGAGTTCCCGAAACATCCGCACCGCGCCGGCGGCCATCCGATCGCGCATCTCCCCGTTTACCCCGGGCGACGGGCTTTCCTCAATAAGTTTCTGATGGTTCTTCTGCACCGAACAATCCCGCTCCCCCAACACCGCCACTTTTCCGGCGCCGTCTGCAAGCATCTGGAGTTCCACATGGCGGGGGTTCTCCAGATAGCGCTCGATAAACACGCGGTCATCCGCGAAATTCGCGCCGGCCTCGGCGCGGGCAAGGGCAATCTGTCCCTCCAGTTCCGATTCCTCGCGAACCACCCGCATCCCCTTGCCCCCTCCGCCCGCGGCGGCCTTGATAATCACCGGAAACCCCAATGCCGCCGCAGCCTTCCGCGCTTCCGCCCCGTCCGCCACGGCTTGTTCCGTGCCGGGGGTAACAGGCAGACCGAAACGCCCGGCGGTTTCCCGCGCCCGCACCTTGTCTCCCAAGAGCTCGAGTACCGCCGGGTCCGGCCCGATAAAGCAGAGGCCGTTCCGATTGACCAGGCGGGCGAAGTCGGCGTTCTCCGAGAGAAACCCCACCCCGGGGTGGAGGGCGTCGCAGTCAAAGGCCAGAGCCGCGGTAATAACATTGGCGCGGTTAAGATAACTGTGCGCCGCGGCAGGCGGGCCGATACATACCGCCCTGTCAGCCAGACGGGTATGAAGGCTCCCCTGATCCGCGGTGGAATAGACCGCCACGGTCCCAATGCCAAGCTCCTTGCAGGCGCGGATAATGCGCACTGCAATCTCCCCCCGATTTGCGATGAGTAGTCGTTTTATCATATTCTTGCCGGATTCTCCCTATGGGTTTTTCTAAAGCATCGTTTCTCCGTGCGTCCCCCCGCGCACGTTCGGGTTCTAGCGCCGCTTCACCTCAAAGAGCGGCTGCCCGTACTCCACCACGTCCCCGCTTTTCGCCCGAACCGCCACTATCTCGCAGTCGAATTCCGCCTCCAGGTGGTTCATCATCTTCATAGCTTCGAGGATACAGAGGGTTTCTCCGGCCTTTACCGCAGCGCCGCAGGCAGCGAAAGGCGGCGCGTCGGGCCCGGGGGAGGCGTAAAACGTGGCCACAATGGGGCTTTTAATCGTTTCCGCGCCGGAAGGCTGTTCTTCCGCGCTCTTTAACGGCGCGCTCTGCGCCGCGGCAACGGCGCGGGGCGCCTCGGGCTTTTGCCCCGAATATCCGGCTTTGGGGAGGGCGCTCTCCTTACGGAGCTGAAGCCGTATGTTGCCCTCCTGAAAATCCAGCTCCGCGATGGAACCGGCGCTGAACTTCTCCAGTATCGTAATCAGTAACTGTTCCTGCACTTTTTCCTCCTTGGACGCCTAGACGCCCAACGGGTCGCACTCGGCCTCGTAATCCACGCCGGCCACGTCAAACCCGTGGGCTTCAAGAAAATCATGCCTGAACCCCGCCGCGTCGGAGCGCTCGAAGAGGTTCTCCTCCGTTATGCCGTCCATGCGTTCCCGCGTTTCTTTCTGGATACTGTCCCGCATTTCCCAGTCGTCCATGCGGATACGTCCCGCCTCGTCAACCGGAACCCCGTCGACGCCGCCGCCGGCATAGAGCTTCTCCGTGAAAAGGCGGGTAATCTGTTCCACGCACCCTTCATGGAGACCGTGTTCCTTCATGGTCTTGAAAAGGCAGGAGACATAGAGGGGGATAATCGGAATAACCGCGCTTGAGCGCGTAACGAGCGCCTTGTTCACCGACACCCACGCGCCGCCGCCCGGCGCGAGCCGCGTCTTAATGGCGCGGGCCGCCCGCTCCAGATCCGCTTTGGCCCGCCCGATGGCGCCGTCGCGGTAAATGGGCCATGAGAGTTCCGGCCCGATATAGGTATACGCCACAGTACGGACGTCCGGCGCGAGGACCCCCGCGGCGCGGAGCGCGTCGATCCACAGTTCCCAGTCTTCGCCGCCCATAACCTTAACCGTATGGGCGATTTCCTCTTCGGTCGCGGGCTCCGCTCTGGCGGAAAAGATTTTCCCGCTCATAACGTCAACGGTCTTTCCGGTGTATGCCGCGCCCACGGGCTTTATCACCGACCGGTACATGACGCCGGTTTCGGGGTCGGTCCGCACGGGCGAGGCCAGGGAATAGATAAAGAGGTCTATAAGGGGCTTTCTCTTGCCGGCTTTTGCCACGTCTTGTACCGCGGCGATTGCTTCCGCCTTGGCTTCCGGGGAAAAAGCGTCAAGGTTAAGGGTTTTAGCCGGTATGCCCGCCGCGTCCGCGGCCTTCTCAAAGGCGCGGTTGTTATAGAACCCCGGGGTTCCGGTCTTGGAGGCGGACGGGTGTTTTTCAAAAGAGACGCCCACCGTGGCGGCGCCGTACCCGAAGCCCGCCGCAATGCGGCTTGCGAGGCCGTATCCGGTGGAACAGCCCGCGACCAGCGCCAGTGCGGGCGCATCCTGCGCGTTTCCGGCGCCGCGGCTTTTCACGTAGTCGATCTGGCGCGTCACGTTCACGCCGCATCCCGCGGGGTGGCTGTTAAGACAGATATTATTGCGTATCATAGGACGAATTATCATCAGGTTGCTCCTCTCTCTAATGTACTACAATACCCCTCCCCCCGGCCACCGCAGCCTCCCCGTCTCCGCAGCCTCCGGCCCGTCTCCGACGGTTTCAAACATGGCCGCTTGTTGCTTCCGAATAGTGCAACACCTTGTCCGCAGCCTCCGGCTGTTTCAAACATGGCCGCTTGTTGCTTCCGAATAGTGCAACACCTTGTCCGATGAGCGGGCTGGCTACTGCCCAGGCGCGGCTACGCTTCGCGCAGCCTCCGACGGTTTGCAAGCGGCGCGTTGTTGTGCGTTGTTCAGGGCAGCGCGTGGTACGCGGACAGTCGTGGTTCGGGGGGCGGGGCGTCTCGCGTCGGTGGGGGGTTTGGGGGGTCCGTGACCCCCCAGCCGCCGGAGGCAGCTAGTCAGTCGCAGCCCGCTTAGGGGCGCGGCGCAAGACGCTTTTGGAACAGCCGGAGGCTGGCCGGATAAGTCATTACAAATAAAAGATTTATCAGAAGGGAGAGACGGTTCAACCCCCCGCAGGACCGGCTTAAAACATTACTGTTTTACTCTAGATTATT
>JAITHR010000183.1 GCA_031279895.1 Spirochaetaceae bacterium | reverse complement strand
CCTTCTTTTTCCGCAACTGAGATGTCAGCCGCTAACTTGGCAAAATCGATAAGCGTTTTTTGTTCCGCGAACATCGATCCTGCGACTAACAGCGTGACGACGACAAGAATGAAGATACGTTTCATTCACAGCTCCTTTCGCTTTTTAAAGTCCTAAGACTGTTTAATCTAAGTATACAAAATTAAAAAAAAATGTCAACCAATTTTTATCTTAAATCGTGTCAATACGCATTTTTTTTTCAGTATTTTCCCGCGGATTAAGATGCGGCCTACAGCGGCGTCGGCCTTCCCTATTCTCCGTGCGCCGGTTATACTCGCGCTATGCGTATCATTGCGGACTTTCATATCCATTCGCCCTATTCACGGGCCACCAGCGCCAAACTGACGCTGCCGTATCTTGACTACTGGGCGCGGATAAAGGGCCTCGACGTGGTGGGAACCGGCGACTGTACCCATCCGGCGTGGCTTAAAGAACTGCGGGACGGGCTTGAAGACGCTGAAGCGGGATTGTACACCCTGCGGGACAGCGTCCTTCCCGCGCCGTGTGGGAGGGACGCGGCTCCCCGTTTCGTCCTCACAGGCGAGGTAAGCACGATTTATAAAAAGGGAGACAAGACCCGCAAGGTCCATCATCTCGTCATATTGCCCGACTTTGCCGCCGCCGCGACGTTCCAGCGGAAACTTGAGCGGCTCGGCACCATAGAATCTGACGGGAGGCCCATCCTGGGGCTTGATTCGCGGGATCTCTTTGCCGTGCTTCTTGATTCCGACGAGCGCTCCCTCCTCATTCCGGCGCATATCTGGACCCCCTGGTTTTCCGCCCTGGGCGCCAAATCCGGCTTTGATTCTATAGAAGAATGTTACGGGGACTTAGCGCCGCGTATTCTGGCTGTGGAAACCGGCCTCTCGTCCAACCCGCCTATGAACTGGGCGCTCTCGGCGCTTGACCGGTTCGCTATTATTTCCAACTCCGACGCCCACTCCCCTGAAAAGCTCGGACGGGAGGCCACGCTGTTTGACCTCGACGCGCCCCTGTCCCTTCCGGTTCTGGCCGCGGCGCTGGATCTTGCGCGCCGCGACGGGCCTGCGCGGGTTGCCGGCACCATCGAGTTTTTCCCGCAAGAGGGGAAGTACCATTATGACGGGCATCGCGCCTGCCGCGTGTGCCTCACGCCGGAAGAGGCGCGGGAGGCGAAAAACATCTGTCCGGTCTGCCGGAAGCCGTTGACCCAAGGGGTGATGACTCGGGTGCTGGAGCTTGCGGACCGGCCTGTGGACGAGAACGCGCCGTATACGCCGGGCGATTGCGGCGGGAATCAGAGGCCCTACGTTTCCCTTATCCCTTTGAAGGAGCTTACGGCGGAGATTTTGGGGGTCGGCGTTGCCTCCAAGCGGGTAGAGGCCGCCTATACCGCGCTTGTCCAACAGGAGCCGGAGATTTCCCTGCTTATGGACGCGCCGCTTAAGGCCGTTGAGCGGCTCAAGGCGCAAGGGGTGTCCGGCGAGCTTCTTGCCATGACCATAGGCCGTATGCGGGAGGGGGAGGTGGCTATCACCCCGGGCTACGACGGGGAGTACGGGATTATCCGCGCCGCGCCGCCTGCTCTTCTTAGAGCGGGCAAAGTCCCCGAAACACGCGGCGCGGTTCCCCTGTTTCCCGCTTTTTCCCTAAAAGACGGAAAAGAGCGCGAAGCGTGCGCGGCGCGGGAAACGGTGGTCGAAGCGGAAAAAACGAAAAAAAACGGAAAAAGAAGACGCGGCGTGTAGAGAGAAAAGAGAGAAAACAGAAGAGCCGGCAATAACGGTAATAATAGAAGAAACGGAAAGAACCGAGCGGGAGCGGATGATAGCTTATGACGGAAAACGCGCCCGCATCATCGCGGGTCCGGGAACCGGCAAAACCGCGGCTTTGGCGGCGCGGATTGCCCTGCTGCTCCAAAGCGGGGTTGATCCGTCTCACATACTGTCCCTGAGTTTCACGGTCAAGGCCGCCTCCGAGTTGAGTCTGCGGATTACGAAAACCGCGGGCGTTTCCTCCGGCAGCGCCGCCACTACGTTCCACGCGCTCTGCGCCGCCATCCTGCGGGAACAGGAAGAGACGCGGGGCTTTGTGATTATAGGGGAGGACGAGCGGGACCGCCTCACTCGGCGGATTGCCGCAAGGAAAAACGGGGAAAAGCGCGGGGAAAATGCCGGTAGGAATATTCAGGGGCTGGGGCGCTATATTGAGACGCGGAAGCGTTTTCTGCTTCTGCCCCATGAGCGGGACCTGCCCGAACCCCTCTCAAGTCTGTCGTTGGGGCCGGACATACCCGCGCCGGACACGGAACGGGAAACCCTCTACAAATCCTATCAGGACGCCCTCCGGCAGCGCCGCGCCCTTGACCTTGACGACCTTATCGTTACCGCGGTCCGGCTTTTGGCGGGCAATCCGGCGCTCCTCCGGCATTATCAGGCGCGTTTCCGTTTTATCTTTGTAGACGAGTATCAGGACACCAACCCTGCCCAGTACGCCCTTCTCCGGCTTCTGGCCCCGGGTAGCGGGGAGACGCTCTGGGTCATCGGGGATCCCAACCAGTCCATATACGCCTTTCGCGGGTCGGACAAGCGCTTTATGGACCGGTTTGTCGAGGATTACCCGGAGGCCGCCGGATTTCATGTTACCCGTAGTTTCCGGTGCGCCGAACCGGTCATACAGGCTGCCAACCGGCTTATGGACACGCGCCTTACCGGAACCGCGGCGCCGGCGCGGGTCTTCTCCTGCGGGTACGCGACCGAAAGCGCCGAGGCGCGGGACATTGCGCGGCGCGTCTCCCGTCTTATAGGCGGCACGTCTTTTTACGCCCTTGACCGCCGCGCTCCGGTAAAGGCGTGGGATTGGGACGGGGAGCCGGCACTTACCCGTTTAAGCTCCTGCGCCATAGTGCTTCGGACTTTGAAACTGGCGCGTCCCTTTATAAAGGCCCTTGAGAGGTAC
>JAITHR010000236.1 GCA_031279895.1 Spirochaetaceae bacterium | reverse complement strand
ACGGCGTTGTTTGAGGCGCGGGGCGTCTCGCGTCGGTGGGGGGTTTGGGGGGTCCGTGACCCCCCAGCCGCCGGAGGCATCTGGTCTGTCCCCGCCCGCTTCGAGGCGCGGCGCGGTTCGGAGGCTGCGGTAAGTCTTTTATTCATAGAGAGTTAGAGACGTGTCTCCCCGTCGTGGAAACATTCGTTTTCAACTTGAAAAGATTCGTTTTCAACTTAAAATGATTCAGTTTTGCCCTGGAATGATTCAGTTTTGCTCTGGAATGATTCAGATTCACTCTGGAATGATTCAGTTTTGCCCTGGAATGATTCAGATTCACTCTGGAATGATTCAGTTTTGCCCTGGAATGATTCAGTTTTGCCCTGGAATGATTCAGTTTTGCCTTGAAAAGATTCAGTTTTGCCTTGAAAAGATTCGTTTTCAACTTAAAAAGATTCATTTTCAACTTAAAAAGATTCGTTTCCAAACCGCGCATGAATGTCTCCAACGCGGCCATGACTATTTCCAACCCATTCTTGACCAGGAATACTTCATTCTTGACCAGGAATACTTCATTCTTGACCAGGAATGACTCATTCTTGACCAGGAATGACTCATTCTTGACCAGGAATACTTCATTCTTGAACATGGCCGACGCCGGGAGGCTTCCGCCAAAAGCGGGAAGGCTGCCGGTCAAAACGGAGAGACTTGTTTCTTCTATAGAAAGATTACTGCCCGCGCCGCACGGAACGTTTCCGAAAGCGCCGGAGGCCGCGCCCGAAGCGCAAGGCATGACGCTTACGGAACAGCCGGAGGCTGCCGCGCATAACAACGCGACGCTTGCAAACCGTCCGCCGTTGCGCGAAGCGTAGCAGCGCCTAAACAGCAGAAAGCCCGCTCAACGGACACGGTGTTGCACCATTAAGAAACAACAGTGCTGTGCCACCCGCCGCCGGCGGGGTTGCTCTTTATTGTAAAAAACAGTATTTTTAAGGGGTAAAAGCTTCTTTTTTATTACATTAAGGAGCGTAAGCCTTATATTTTAAGGAGTATATGATGATAAATATCATAGTTATTGAGGGACAGGAAACGAATTTGAACGATATTCGGGCGCGGCTTTTATTGGAACCGGAATTCGCGGTGCGCGGATTTGGCAAAGACGGGTACGACGCGCTTCGACTGGTCGAAACTTGTCGCCCTGACATCGCAATTCTTGATATTTGTCTGGATGAAACAAGCGGACCTGATCTTATGCCCCTTCTGAAACGCAAATCACCGGACACGGCTTTCCTTTTTCTCACCTCAAAAAACGACGAACGGTCCCTCTGCTCCATCGTAAGCCGCGATGAAGTGTGCGGATACCTGTTCAGAGACGCGGACATGGACAGCCTCGTTTTCGCGGTCCGGCGGGTGTATAACGGAGGCCGGTATATAAGCGCCAGTTTGAACGAGCTGGTCTACCGCATTTTGGCGAAACTCCTTGATACGGCGCGGGATTACCCCACCGCCACGCCGCGCTCCGGCGGAAAAACCGTCCTGGCGGCCAACCTTTCCAAGATAGAATTAAAGATACTGACCCTTGTCGGCAGGGGCTATTCAACCCGGGTGATAGCGGAAAACCTGGGCCTCAGCAACGGAACGGTGCGCAACTATATTTCCTTTGCCATGCGGAAAAGCGGCTTGAGCCGGAGAACCCAAATCCCCCTCTTTGCCATTCAAAACGGCATGATTAACGTCTAGGGCGCCAGTCGCCCGCGACTAAAAGTGCGCCGGTACTCAATCGGCGAGAGGCCGGTGCATTTCTTGAAAATACGGGAAAAATGAAAGGGGTTTTCAAAGCCGAAATGATCCGCCACAGCGCCTACTTTCAGGTTGGTGTCAACCAGAAAAGAAGAGGCCGCCTCGATTTTAAGACGGGTAAAGTATTGGAACGGGGATATGCCCAGTTTCTGATGAAAAAGCCGGATGAAATATTCCGAAGAAAGCCCCAGCCGCCCCGCAAGGGAATCGATACTCACCTTTTCCTGCACGAGTTTTCCCATAAGAAGCAGCGCCCGCTCGATATGCTCGTTTCTGGCGCCCGGATCCCCGACGGCGGATTCGGGCTTCCGGCGCGGCGCCGCGCCGAACCAGCGGTGGAGAAGGCTCAGTAACAGATATTCTCCGGCGCGGTTATCGTTTTTGTCCCCGGCCAGACGGTAGAGTTCCTCAACCAGAAAATGCTCCCGCGATTCAACGGAAAGAAAGCGCTTTAACGGCGCTTCGCCGGCTCCGGCGCCGTCAATAAGGGAGAGAAGCTCCCTATCGGAGGCAAGGTCCCGCTCCGGTTCAAAGAGAACCGCGTAATAACTCAGGGGTTTCCGTACCGCGTCCGGTAAAATCGAGTGGAATTCCCGCGGGCGCACGAGAAACAGGCGGTTTCCCTCAATCGTATACCGCGATCGATTGAGCAGGAACGCCCCGTTTCCTTCAAGAAACAGGTGGATTTCGTAATCGCCCTGATCATGGGTGTGATACCGCCCGTGCCACGCGAGCTTGTCTCCCCCGACCAGCTTATACACATAAACCGCATCTTTTATACGCATACTGGCACATAACGCTTCTTATAAAGTTCTGATACGGTAAAACTGCTCTATCCATACGTCAGAATATCAATAACAGATATGATTCGTCAATATTTCGTATGGGAACGACCGGAGAGGCTTGGTAGGATACCTTATGCGCGGACGTAAAACAGGCGCGTGAAGAGACGAAAAGAGAAGTTACGGAGGTACGCGATGAAGAGTGTATGCGGAATTGATTTGGGGACCCAGAGCTGTAAACTGGTGGTGTATGATTACGCGGGGAAGAAAACCCTTGCCCGCTCCCAGGAGCCGGTTGCGATGATTTCCGAGAGCGACGGCACGAGGGAACAGCGCGCCGAATGGTATGCTGCCGCGCTGGGCGCGTGTTTTGACCGGATTGACCGGAGCCTCAGGGCCACGATCGCCGCGGTAGGCGTGTCCGGGCACCAGCACAGTTTCGTGCCGCTCGACGAGGAGGGAAAGCCGCTTTACAACGTGAAGCTTTGGTGCGACACGTCCACCGCGCCGGAGTGCGCCCTGCTCACCGAGGCCGCCGGCGGGGAGGAGGCGCTCATCGCGGAGACCGGTCTTCCCATGCGCCCGGGCTACACCGCCCCGAAGGTCCTCTGGCTCAAAAACCACCGGCCCGATCTTTTCTCCCGCCTGCGCCACATACTCCTTCCCCACGACTATATCAATTTTCTCCTCACAGGCGCGTACCGCGCCGAGTACGGGGACGCTTCCGGCACCGCGCTCTTTGACATCCGCAAGCGGGTCTGGTCAAAGAAGGCGTGCGATCTCATAGACCCGTCGGTAATAACCTGCCTCCCGCGCCTCGTGAGCACCGGAGAGCCGGCGGGAACCGTCTCGGAAGAAGCTGCGGCGCGCTACGGAATCCCCCAAGGCGCGGTGGTGGCCGCAGGCGGCGGGGACAACATGATGGGCGCTATCGGAACCGGCGCGGTACGGGACGGGTTTCTCACCATGAGCCTGGGAACCTCCGGCACCCTGTTCGGGTTTTCCAACACGCCGGTAGTGGACCCCGCGGGAAACCTGGCGGCGTTCTGCTCTTCCTCCGGCGGCTGGCTCCCGCTCCTTTGCACCATGAATTGCACCGTTGCCTCTGAGGAGTTCCGGCGCTTGTTTAACCTTGACGTGAAAGCCTTTGACGCCGAGGCCGGCAGAGCGCCCGTCGGATCCCAAGGGGTGGTGGTGCTGCCCTTTTTTAACGGGGAGCGCACCCCGAACCTCCCGAACGGGAGGGCAAGCGTCAACGGCATAACCGCCGGCAACTTCTCGCGGGAGAACCTTGCGCGGGCGGCCCTTGAGTCCGCGGTTTTCGGGATGCGTATCGGCATGGAGGGCTTTTCGGCATTGGGATACCGCGCCAAAGAAATCCGGCTTATCGGCGGCGGGGCCAAAAGCCCGCTCTGGCGCCTTATCGCCGCAAACGTGATGAACCTGCCGGTGAGTGTTCCCGCCGGGGACGAGGCCGCGGCCATGGGCGGGGCCATACAGGCGCTCTGGACTCTGGAAAAGAGAGAGAAAGGAGAGAAAACGGAGAACATCGAAACGCTGGTTGACGAGCATATCGCCCTTGAAAGCGGCGCCGGCGTAACGCCGGATCCGGATCTCGCATCCCGCTATGACGAGGCGTATAAAACGTATCTACGGTATCTTGGGGCGCTCAAACCCCTGTATATATAAATCAAGACGGAGGCATAACAGAATGGCTGATTATTTTGTGGGGAACAAAGAGTATTTCCCCGGTATCGGGAAAGTGGTATACGAGGGGCGCCAAAGCGAC
Source organism: Spirochaetaceae bacterium (assembly GCA_031279895.1). Lineage (GTDB taxonomy): Bacteria > Spirochaetota > Spirochaetia > Treponematales > Breznakiellaceae > JAITHW01. The sequence continues at coordinate 1,956 of JAITHR010000236.1, read as the reverse complement.
AACCCTTTGGCGTTTAAGTATTATGATCCTGAAAAGGTTGTGGGTGATAAAAAGATGAAGGATCATCTCCGGTTTGCCGTGGCCTATTGGCACGGCTTCTGCGCTGACGGAGCGGACCCTTTCGGCGCGGCCACGCACCCGCACCCCTGGAGCATTGACGCGAAAAGCCCGATGGAGGCCGCGGCGCACAAGATGGACGCGGCGTTTGAGTTTTTCACCAAGCTGGGGGTGGAGTTTTATGCGTTCCATGATCGGGATATGGCGCCGGAGGGCGCGTCTCCGGCGGAGAGCGAGCGGAACCTTCGGACTTTGGTGGACAAGGCCGGGGAGCGCCAGAAAGCGACCGGCGTGAAGCTCCTCTGGGGGACGGCAAACCTCTTTACCCACCCGCGTTTTATGAACGGCGGGGCCACCAATCCCGAATTCGGCGTGGTGGCTTTGGGCGCCCATCAGGTCAAGGCGGCCATTGACGCGACGATTGCCCTTGGCGGTCAGGGCTACACCTTCTGGGGCGGCAGGGAAGGGTACATGACCCTGCTTAATACGGATATGAAGCGCGAGAAAGAGCATCTTGCGCGGTTTCTCCTCATGGCGCGGGATTATGCGCGGAAGCAGGGCTTTAAGGGCGCGTTTTACATTGAGCCAAAGCCTATGGAGCCGACCAAGCACCAGTATGATTACGACGTGGAAACCGTAGCGGGCTTTCTCCGCGCCTACGGCCTGGACGCGGACTTTCGGGTGAACATCGAGGCCAATCACGCGGAGCTTGCGGGGCATGACTTCGCCCACGAGATCGAGTGCGCCGCGGCGCTGGGGATTTTCGGTTCGGTGGACGCCAACCGCGGGGAGCCGCGCAACGGCTGGGACACTGACCAGTTCCCCATAAGTTACTACGAGACGGCTCTGGCAATGCGGGCGATCCTCAAAGCCGGCGGGTTTACCACCGGCGGCCTTAATTTTGACGCCAAAATCCGCCGCAACTCGATTGACCTGCGGGATTTGTTCGAGGGGCATATCGGCGGCATGGATGCGTTTGCCCTGGGGCTTGAGGTCGCGTGGCGCATGATGCGGGACGGGAAACTGGACGGCTTTATCCGCCAGCGGTACGCTTCGTTTGACAGCGGCGATGGGGAGAAGTTCGAGCGGGGCGGCCTCAGCCTTGAGGAGCTTGCGGCCCTTGGGTCCGAGTCCTACGGGACCGCCGGCTTCACGAGCGGCAGGCAGGAGTATCTTGAGAACCTGTTCAACCAGTATCTTTTAGGAGTCTTTGCATAAGTTTCCCTGACTTTCTCTTGCAGGCTGGTTTTTGGGGGGATTAGAAAAAAGTCCCCCAAACCCCCACTAGCATCTTCCGGCGGAGCGACTCACCCCACGCCTTGTCCGCTTAGCCTCGCGCCTTTCTCTCACGCCGATTGCTTTGCGGCGCTTTCGCAGAAAGCGTATGGAAAGGCGCTTGACCCTTACGCTATCGGTTGGTATTATCGTTTTTCATAATGAAAGGGTACGTGTTTTCTTTTTCATATCATATTCCCGTTCTCGTCAGGGCGTATTTTGGCCAAACGACAAACGACAAACGACAAACGACAAACGACAAACGAATTATGTGCATGGCTTGTTTCTTGTCAAGTCCGTTTTGCAAGAAATTTTACTTTTTTTTCATCTTTTTTCTTTTTCCCTTTGATCGCGTTGCCCGCGCTTTTACTCCGGCTTTGTCCCGCGTACCGACCGGCGCGGGAAACGTTCGGCCTGCGGACTTCTTCACGGGCCATAAAGAGTATAAAAAATTATACACGTCCTTGGGCTTGATACAAAAACAGGGGTATGATACGGTTTCTTTTATGAATTGCATTCGTATTCTTTTACGAAAACTATGCGGTAGTCTTCATAAGCGCCTGCCTTTGCCAAACAACCGGCCTTTTCGTCTCTTCCCTTTCTTCCCTGGCGACAGCCGCCCGC
>JAITHR010000232.1 GCA_031279895.1 Spirochaetaceae bacterium | reverse complement strand
TATTCATAGTGTTTCTCCCACTAATTAAAAAGATGCGGTAACAATACCGCATTATCCCCGCCGTTTTCAACCCGCCGGCCAGCCGGAAAAAAGAAAAAACCTCCCGGGAAAAGGAGGTGGGAAACCCGGGAGGCAACTTCCTGACAATACAGTTTGGGTAAAACACGATGCTACTGTAGCCTCATTGGTTTGTATGTCGGTGATGCAAGGCTCATAAACACCATATCATCAGGTCTACTTATAAAGTATCCTTTTTTCGGCACGAGGTCAAGCCATTTATAAACCAAACATTACTGTTCTAGTAAGAGATTTGTGAGAAAATAATGATTTTCCCTCTTTAGTTTCCCGATTTCCCGCGTTTTCCGCAGGCACGGCGCGGCTGAACCGGCGCGGAAGGGCTACTCAGGATAGGTAAGACGCTCTTTTCCCGGATTGCGCAGCACTTCTGCATAGCGTCCGGCTTCCCATCGGGCCATTTCGAGGTTCTGTTCCCGCCAGTTGCCGCATTCCGCAGGCGCGGCACCGGGTATGTCGCCGGTAAAATCCCGTATCCAGCCGAGCAGTTCTCGAAGTACCCCAAGCATATCTTCAGAGCGCCGGTCCCCTTCCACAATAAGATAGAAACCGGTACGGCACCCCATCGGCCCGAAGTAGACTATCTGTTTTCCCCACTCCTTGTGGGAGCGCAGAAACGTTGCGCCCAGATGTTCAAGGGTATGGAGCGCCGGCATATCAATCACCGGCTCCTTGTTGGGTTCCTTGAACCGAAGATCAAAGGTAGTGAGCGCCGTATCGCCGAAACGATCCTTTCGGGACACATACACTCCCGGTTTTAAGCGAAGATGATCGATTTGAAAACTTGCTATTTTTTCCATAGTCCTCTCCTTTATGTTGTGCTGTTACGCGGCGTAACGCCGGATAAAACGGCGGACTATCTCCGCCGAATACGTTGAGGCCGCCGGAAGAAACTCTTTAAAGGCAATCGGGGACTCGGTTCCGGCAATGTCCGAAAGGGCGCGGATAATGAGGAACGGCGTCTTAAAAAGAAAGCACGTGTGGGCCACCGCCGCGCCCTCCATTTCCACGGCCTTTACGTCAGGAAACGCGGCGCGGAGTTCCGCGATCCGCACGCTCTCGTGCATAAATACGTCCCCGGAGGCGATAACCCCCCGCAGATGGTGAAAGGTCTCAGGCAGAACCCCCTCGCGTTTAAGCTCGTCCACAGCTTGTTCCGCCTGAGCGATAAGGTTTTCGGGAACCGGAAAGAGCGCGGGCATACCGGGAACCTGTCCCGGCGCGTAGTCAAAGGCCGTAACATCCACGTCGTGGTATACCAGCCCCTCGGAAATAACCGCGTCTCCGAAACGGAGCGCCGTATCGATACCGCCTGCGGACCCGGTATTAAGCACCACCTCCGGTTTATAGGCTGTAATGAGCGCGGCGCACCCGACCGCGGCGTTCACCTTGCCAATGCCGCACCGGAGGAGCGCCACCGCTTTGTCTTCAAGGGTTCCAGAGACAAAATCAAATCCCCCGATAGTGTGTACGCACGGATTTGCTATGGCCGACTTGAGGAGCGCCACTTCCGGTTCCATAGCGCCGATGATGCCAATCATACTTAACTTCCTTAACTCGTTTCTTCTTACACTGATTTTAACAATTTTTTTAGTGTTTCTTAGGGACGGGGCGTCATTTCAGGTAAAAATATCGGGCGCCCAAATGGTGGTGCAGTTTCTTCCCCGCTCTTTGGACTTGTACAGCGCCTTATCCGCTTTATTCACAATCTCGGTCGTCGAATCGGTGCTGTTGTCAAAGGTAAAAATACCGGAACTTATGGTAACGTTTGAAAGGGGAATCTCCCAAGGAACCGACAGACGGGCAATGGCTTTTCGTAGCCGTTCCGCCACTCCCCACGCTTCTTCGGCGTTGGTGTCCGGCAGAAGCACGGTGAAGTCCTCGCCGCCGAAACGGGAAGGCACATCCTCAAGCCGCACTCCTTGTCTAATCAGAGTGGCTATGTATTCAAGCATCCGATCGCCCGCAACATGGCCGTAGGTATCGTTGAACTTTTTAAAGAAGTCCACGTCAATCACGATAACCGAAGAGACATACTCATTACGCCGCATACGGGCGAGTTCTTCGGTAAGGCGGGTCATAAAAAACCCGTAATTATAGAGGCCGGTTTTTACGTCCCGCAGGGAATGGTCATAGTTAAGGTGGTTTTGGATAGCCAGAGAAACGAAGTACATGAAGTGCCGTATAAAAACAAGCTCCATATCGGTAAACTTCTCCCCTTCTCGTTTGCCGCTTACCAGTATGAGGCCGTAGAGACTCGAAGGGCTTAGGATGGGGATTATCAATTCCGGTTCTACGGACTGGAGCTCGACCGCTGGGGCGGCGCAGTTCATCTGGGAGACAAGGTCCGCATAGGGTATCATGGACTTGGGGTACTGTTGGAAAAACAGTTCAAACGGCGCGATGCTTTCGATTTGCAGGTCGGTGTTTACCATTTTGTACTGTTTATAGCCCTTGATGGTTATTTCGTCTTTATTCTGAAAGGATTTCCAGAGAAAGATAATGGCGGTTGGATTGACGCGGTTGGTGATATGAAAAACGGCGGTCTCCAGTATGTCGTCGAGCATGGTATGATGAAAAATACTAAGCACATGAGAAAAGAGGTCCTGATAATCCTGTATTTTTGCGTTAAGGCTGTCAATATACGGGATAATTCCCAGCTCCTTAAGAAGGGGAGCGTTTTTCTGTATGGCGGGATTTGAGAGAAAATCCTGTTCGGGGGTTGTTATAGCGTCCGTTTTTACTGCGTCGGAGTTTTTATCGTTTTTATCATAAAGTATATCGCTCATTATGTTACGGAATAATGGTCACTAATGGTTTTTCGCCATTCCGCTCGATTTTCCTTATCCTCCCATTCGAGAATTTTTTTGATCTTAAAAGGGGGCGCGGTTTGGGAATTACTGAAATGAACCACACCGAAACGGCCTCCGCCAATATACACAATAGAATCGCCCTTTTCCAGCGCCTCTCCCTTGGCGACTTTGTTGATGATACAGTCAAAATGAGCCGGTTCATTCGTGGTTTTGTCCCCTATGGCGGACGCGATATCTTTAATCGGTTTCCCGCAATAGGGGCATTCCGGGGTGGGAAGCGGTTCAGTGGACAGAACCGGCGGCACCCATTGGATCCGGTCGCGCATACTTCCCCCGCGCTTTTCATACCGGAAATTTCCCTCACCCTTTCTATTATGTCGGGACGTTTCCTGCCAGTTATGCTCGTTGTCTCTTCGACGGTATCCCCGGCGGTTGTTTTCCCCCCTCCCACTCACTATACGCTCCTCCTTGCGGTATATTCAGAATTTCATTACTCAACAGCATCGCCAAACAGTCTATAGCTTCATAAAGATACTCTTTATTATTGATCTTTTCCCGTAACTGTTCCAATTCACCGGATCCCAGACGGTTCCCTGCCCGAACAGTTCGCCCCCCCGTCTGACCCGCTGTCATACACACTCCATAAAGGCTGACTCAAGATGGGTCATAGACCGAGGCCCGATAAGCACGACATCAAAGCGAACGGCCATACAGTTATATTCTCGATGGGAAGCGAGAAAATACTTAGCAGTTTCTATGATACGGCGCCGCTTTTTTTCATTTATGCCGTAGGATAATTGATCAATTCCCCAGACAGACCACGCTTTCACCTCCACAAATACAATAGTTTCCCCGTCCAGCGCTATCACGTCTATTTCTCCCGCGCTGGAACGGACATTTCGGGCTATAATACGCATACCCGCCGCTTCCAAAGCCTCTACCGCTCGTTGTTCCCCCTCCCGACCTTTTTGAGACCTATTCATTTTATCCATCCAGGGGACTGGCCCTCCCGATCCGCAATCCCCGGTATTGCTGGTTTATTCCTGAGTCGTTTCCGTCTCAGCCTTCGGTTTCGCTTTCTTTTTTATAATAAGCTCCTTGATTTTCGCGGCCTTGCCGATTTTATCCCGAATATAGTAAAGTTTCGCTCGGCGGACCTTACCGGGACGTACCAGCTCGACTTTGGCTATACGGGGTGAATGAAGGGGAAATATCCGCTCCACCCCGACCCCGTAGGAATTCTTTCGCACGGTAAACGTTTTCCCCAGCCGGGCGTTCTTAAATGCGATAACCAGCCCTTCATAGACCTGTATCCGCTCGTTTTTACCTTCAATAATTCTAAAATGCACCTTAACGGTATCCCCTACCTTGAAGGTATCCCGTCCTTCTTTCATCTGAGAGGCTTCAATCGCCTGTATCTCGTTCATGTGTACTCTCCTATCGGAACGCGGGCGCTCGACTGCCCCTCCAATTTTTCTATCTTTTCCGTCTTTTCTTTCTCTTTTATTAAAACGCGGGTTTCCGTGTCAAACAATCCCGCTTCCATGCCGCGGCGGATTAAATCCGGCCTCCGCGCAAGGGTTCTCTCAACCTGTTTCTCAAGACGCCACCGCCGTATATTTTCATGGTGTCCCGAAAGCAATACGTCCGGCACTTTCAGGATACCATACCTTTCAGGCCGTGTATACTGGGGATACTCCAGAAGTCCGCCCGAAAAGCTCTCTTCCGCAAGGGAATCCGGCGCGATCGCCGCGTCTTTCAGCCTGTAGGTGGCGTCAATAACCACCAGCGCGGCGGATTCGCCGGATGAAAGCACGTAATCCCCGACAGAGATTTCATCATCCACATACCGGTCGATGATACGCTGGTCAATGCCTTCGTACCTCCCGCAGATAAGAACGAGCGCCGCCTCCCGCGCCAGATCCCGCGCCGCCGCCTGGGTGAAGAGGCGGCCCGCGGGGGTGAGATAGACCACCCGTCCGGATTTCCCGCCGGACCTCCCCGCCGCGTCTTTGGGCGGAACCCCCGCGGCCTCAAGCGCCCTGCCCAAAGGTTCGGCGGTCATAAGCATACCCGCGCCGCCGCCGTAGGGCGCGTCGTCGCAGGTGCGGTGCCGGTCAAAGGCGAAATCCCGAATATTCACCGCTTCGTAGTCAACGATACCCCGCCGCGCCGCTTTATTCAGCACGGAACAGCGAAAAAAGGCGTGGATAATCTCTGGAAAAAGGGAAAGGACAATATACTTCATTCCAAAACCCATGTATGAAGCAGCACCGCCCGGCCGGTTTCCGGTTTTATATCCCCAAAGAACTCGTTTCTGAACGGCGCAAGCCTTGTTTCTCCTGAAACAAGGCGGATTTCTATAAGACTTCCCCCGCCGCCTTCCAGCGCGTTGGTAATATGCCCCAGGGTTTCCCCTGAAACCGAAACCACCGCAAGACCCCTAAGGTCCTCCACGTACCATTCCCCGTCTTTGAGGGGCGCCGCCTGGCCCCGATCCGCGACAATCTCCGCGCCGTTCAGGGTTTTCGCCGCTTCCGGCGTGTCGATGCCCCGGAACTTCATAGCAAGAGCGCGGGGAATAGGAATGATTTCTTCAATTTCCCACGGCGTCTCGCGCTCCCCCTGGCGCAGGCTTACGTGCGTAAGGCGTGTAAGGTGTTCGTATTCGCCGGACAAAGACCGTATTCTTACAAAGCCCTTAACGCCGAAAGGGGATCCCGCCAGCGCCACCGCAAACCGCTCCCGCACGATTATCCCGCGTCAGTCCAGAATTTCCAGAACCGTATGTTTTCCTTCTTTCGCGGTGGCGGCCTGTAAGACGGTTCTTATGGCCTTCGCGATACGGCCGTGTTTTCCGATAACTTTGCCAATATCGTCGGACGCGACTTTCAGTTCCAGTATGGTAGATTTCTCGCCTTCCACCACATTGACACTTACCGACGAGGGATCATCAACCAGGGATTTCACAATATACTCAATCAGATCTTTTTCCACCTTTTTCTCCCGTGTAGTATGGTATCAAGCCGCACCGCGCTGTCTGCGGGCGGAGCCTCTTTACCCTTCTTTCCCGTTATCTTCGCGCTCTTTTTTCTCTTGTCCTGAAAAAACGATGCCTTTTTTGTTGAGGATGCCGTGGACCGTATCACTGGGGACCGCCCCGTTTTTCAGCCATTCCCGTACCCTTTCCTCATTGATAGAGACCTGTTTGTCTTCCTCCGCGATAGGGTGGTAATAGCCCAGTTCCTCAAGGGTTTTCCCGTCCCGCGGGGCGCGTTTATCCATAACCACAATACGGTAATAGGGACGCTTTTTCGTTCCAAATCTTTTGAGCCTGATTCTGGCGCTCATAAAGTCTTCTCCTTAACACATATCTTGCGAGCCGCTGAGCCTCGCGGTCACGTACACCCCCGCGGCCCGAAGGCTTTTCGGGGATTTCCCGCTTTCCCCCGGGTCTTCCGCGGGTCTTTCTCCGGCGGTTCCGCGCCCGAAAGCCGTTTCCGCCGTACCCGTAACGTATGTTCCCGCCCCGCGCAGGCGGGCCGACTTTTTTACTATACAACAAAGCAGGCAGGCTCGTCAATGGCGGCCACCAGCTTTTAAACGGCTGCCTGATACCGCGGCTACGCCGGCAGAGTCCGTTTTAAGATCGCCGCTACCCTACGCGCAGCCGGCGCAAAGGGGCGGAGTGAGGGAGTTTCGGGACGGAGTACGGGAAGGTTAGGGGAAAAAGTTTAGGGGGAAAAGGGAAAAAAGGCCGGTAGCAAGGGGGATGGCGATGTTGTCAAAATCCTTAAGAGGCAGGGCTTCGACGCACGCGGCGGCCAGCGCCGCGGGAAGCGCCGCGTGCGGGGAAAGGCGGTATCCTATGAGCAGGACCGCGAGAAAACACGCCAGAGTCCCCTCAAGGCTTTTGCCCCGCAGGAAACGCGGCCTCAAGCGCCCGAAATAGCCCGCGAGACTGGCGGCGCTGTCCCCGAAGGCCACGGCGTATATGCCGAGCGCCGCCGCCAAAGGCGTATAGAAAAGGAGCGCGCCCGCGGCACCAAGACCGAGCGTAACCGGACCCAGGATGAAGCGCCCCTTGTCCCGCTCGCGGGAAGCCCTCGCGCTGACCGCCGAAAAGAGCGGGACCGTTCTACCGGAAAAGCGCAGGACCTCAAGCACGATATAGAGCGCCGTGCCGGAGAAGAGGAGGATGATCGTGAAGGTTCGGTCAAACGCCGCCAAAGTCGGGCTTACGCCGATAAGCAGGTGGATGGCCTTGCGCGTAAACTCCGTTTTAAGGGATTCCGGCACGCGGATTTTGAAAAACGCCATTCTTTCACCAGGCGGCGCGGGCCGTCCGCGGTTCAGAGGTATTGGATGCGCGTTGCCTTGAGGTATTTTTCCTCAAGGAGCGCGGCGATCCGTTTCACCACGTTGCGCCGTATCTCAAGTTCCACCGGCATCGTGGGGTCCTGATGGGCCTCGTTTATTTTGGTTCCCACGACAAACGTGATGCGGTCGCTGTCCAGAAAGAGCCGTATGACCCGCGATGCCGGGTTCCCCGGGTCCCGCTCTTCGGATACGCCGCGGGCAAGCTCCTCAGCCGCCGCGCCCAGGGTAATAATGCCCTCGCATACCAGGTCCGCGCCCTCCATTTTCGACGACGGCGGGAGGCCGGCGCGTATGGGGCCGTCGTCGGTTATGGGTACGCCCAGTTCCCTGGCGATAATCTGGGCGCTCGTGCCGCCTGAGATGATTTTCCTGCCGGAGAACTCGCGGAATATCCGCGCCAGAACCTTGTCGCTCTCCCGACGGAACGGCGGGCCGGTTACCACGAGGAGGTCTCTGGGCTTTCTGAAGTAGATGACCGCGCAGGAGATGTCGTCTTTCGGTGCGGCGCTGTCGGCGCGCTCCGCCGCCAGCACGAGGCTCCGCGCCAGTTCCCCGGCGCTTACGAGCGGGTCCGCGGCCACGGTCTTTAGAATATGGGACTGCGCGTCCGCCGCGCCCCAGCCCGCGGGAAAGGCCGGAGACCCGAGCCCCGCCTGGGTTACGCCGTCTGAAAAGAACACGATACGGTCCCCCGGAAGGGCCCGCAGCTCCGAGAGAAACAGCGATTCGTTTTGCGGACCGGTTTTCTTGTTTTTCCGCTCCACGAGGATCCGTGTTTTCTCAAGCCGAAGGGTCTTGTTATCCCGCACGACCGCGAGCGGCGGGTTGTCGTATTCGATAATCCGCGCTGTCATATCCCGACAGGCGTCCACCAGCGTAAAGGTGGCGTAGGCAAGCCCCCGCTCCCTGCACACCGGAAGGCTGTTGGTGATAATCTCGGCGGCACGGGCCGCGGGAATATCCATAAGCACGAACTTCGAGATCATCGTCGCGGTAAGGGAGGCAAGCACGTTCGCCTTAATGCCGCTTCCAAGCCCGTCTGAAAGGGCGGCTATTATCCGGTTGCCTGAGGGACTCTTCTGGGCGAGAAACACGTCGCCCGCGGCGGACTCGCCTTTCTTTTTCTTTTGAAAAAAGTCCGTCTCGATAAAGATGCCCGCCGCCGGCGGGGCCCCGGTTTCGGTTCCCGTTTTCGTTTCTTTCGTTTCCTTGGGGGAGATCATTTCTTTTTCCCTCCGGCGGTGTAGGACTCGATTATCGAATGGAGTATCGCTTCGATCTCCGCCGCGTTTTCCCCCAAAAGAAACGCGATCTTCTGGACGGTCTGGACGTTCTTGTCGATTATTTTCCGCGCCCGCGCCACGGTTTTGTCCCGCCGGATTTGGGGCTTCGTAATATCCTCAAGTACGCCGGCGAGTATCTCCCCCTGCTCGATCACGAAAATATTGAGGTGGAATATCCTCTCCTCGTCCCGAAACTCGAAATCAGCGCTTTCCTGCGTATCCGTGGCGAACACCTCCTGGAAATACCGCCCCAGACCCGCGACTTTGTGTAAATCAAGCCCCTGCAAGTTGGAGTCAACGTCATAGAGTTCCTCCATTTCGCTTCCCAGAAGGCGGGCGAACCTGTGGTTGCAGTCAACGACCAGACCGCGCCGGTTGACAATCACGATGCCGCTGGGAATGGCTTTGATAAGCGCGTTGGCTTTCCTCTGGGCCAGGTTACGCATATAGGTGGCGCACATGGTTCTTTCCACCCGCTTTTCCAAGAGCGCCCGCGCAAAGTCGCGGCAGGTCTCGAACCCGCAGGTCGAACAGTTAAGCTCGTCCCTCCTGGCGTGTTTCCCTATCTGCGCCAGCGCGTCGCTTATCTCCGCGTTTGAATAGAGGACCTTGGGGTGTTCCACCGCGGTCAGCGTGCCGGTAAGGGGTATCCTGTTTCCGGCGGTTTTCGGGTCGAGCAGGTCGTCGGCGGACTCGGCGTATTTGAGAAGCTGCGCCCGCCGGCTTATGGCGGAAGCGTCCCGCGTTATGCAGGGGCCGTTCACGCACCCGCCCTGACAGGCGAGAAGCTCAAGGAAAAGGGGGGACTCAAGCTGTCCGTATGCGGCGGTATCGCGGTTTAAGGTTTCCGCAATGGTGTCTATGCCTGAAAGCACCATATTGGCGGTTTTGGAAAAGCCCTGATACTTCCGCAGCGAAAGGAGCATACCGCCGTCAACCGGAAAGAAAGCGCCCTTCGCGGCCCTGCGGGGTACGAAACGCTGCGCCGCGCTTTCCGGCTCCGGTATATCCTCCGGCCTCACGCCGGCCTCCTCAAACCAGCGTTTCAGTTCGTCAAAGGTAATGGCCGCGGCGATCTCGGCGAGCTGGTCAGCCTCTCTCTTTTTGGCGATGCACGGCCCGATAAACACGACGCTGATTTCGTTTCCGTAGATTGACCGGAGGAGCGCCGCGTGGGAGAGGAGCGGCGAGGCCCGGTCGTCAAGGTAGGGAACAAAAGCCGGCGCGTACCGTTTGATATAGAGAACCGCCGCGGGGCAGGCCGAGGAGAGGAACAGTTTCTGGGCGGCTTGGGTATTCGACGCGGTTTGCAGGTCAGAGGCGATGGCGGCGGACAGAAAATCCGCGCCCAGGGCGGTTTCGGAAACGTCGCGGAACCCCAGCCGCTTGAGCGCCGCGATAAGCTGCCCGGCGGTACAGCCGTAGAACTCGGCGGGAAACGACGGCGCGAGGGACGCGAAGACCTCCGCGCCGGACAGGAAAAGCTCCCGTATCTTCCCGATGTCGTTACGCACCCGTTTCGCTTTGGCGGGGCAGCTCGTTACGCACTTGCCGCAGAAAATACACATCTTGGGGAGTATGTCCGGGTGGCTGTTTTGCACGCATATTGCCTTAACCGGACAGCGGTTCACACATTTATAACAATCACGACATTCGTTTTGTTCGGTATATATCGGATACTGCATCATGGTTTATGGTTTCACAAACCGCTCCGATAATCAAGCCCGCCCTTACGGGCCGGCGCAGTCCCCGTCCCTGCCGGTAAGAACGTCCAAGCCGTGTTCCAGCGTATCCATAAGGTATTCGAGGTGTTCCCGCACCGCTTTGGGGCTTCCGGGCAGATTGATAATCAGAGTCCGCCCCCGAATCCCCGCGGCGGCGCGGCTCAGCATGGCCCGCTTGGTAAGGGTAACGCTGTACCGGCGCAGCGCCTCCGGTATGCCCGGAACCTGTCGTTCCGCCACATTAAGCGTGGCCTCGGGCATACGGTCCCGGGGGGAAAAGCCGGTCCCGCCGGTCGTCAGAACCAGACTCACCTGTAGTTCGTCGCAGAGCCGTTTCAGCTCCGCCTCAAGCTCCTCCTGTTCGTCCGACAGAACCCGATAGCTTGCCACCTCGTACCCCCGGTCGCGGACGATCTCCTGTATGACAGGCCCGCTCTGATCCTTCCGCTCCCCTTTCGCGCCCCTGTCGCTGGCGGTAACGACGCCGATACGGTAGGGCGCGTACAGGTCGTCCCCTGTTTTTACAACCCCTCCGTGAATAACCCTGGCGAATACGCCCTCCCTGGGCATGATGCAGTCCCCCATACGTTTGAATATCTCGCACCGGTTATGACATTCCTTGCCTATCTGGGTTATCTCGAACGCCGCCTCTCCGCAGCGCAGAACCGTTCCTATGGGAAGCGCGCTTAGCTCAATGCCGTCAACAAGAAGGTTTTCCCCGAAAGCGCCGTCCGGCGCCTCTGCCCCGCTTGCCCGAAAAGCCTCCGCCTTCCGATACGACAAAAGGCTGACCTGGCGATGCGTGTCCCCGGCGTGGGCGTCTCCCTTAAGGCCGTGGCCCGCAATGAATTCCCCTTCCCCTACGTTCCGTTTCGCGGTTCCTTTTTCCGCGCTCAGGCATACCGCCCGTATTTTTCCCATATTCCGACCCCCTTTCTTCAGTATATCCGGTCGGCGGCGCCGTGAAAAGGGACGGCGCGATAGAAATCCGTCGGAACCCCTCGGGCGGCGCGATACGGGAAAGACAAAAGACCGGCTTCGTGCTATATTCCGCTATATTTTTGTCAGGGTACAGGTACCGATTATGGAAAACAGCAGCGATTTTGAAAAAGAAACGCGGATTGAAACCTTGGAACGCCTTATCGCCGCGTATCAGGCTTCTTATTATAACGGAGAGGCGGAGATTTCCGACGGGGAGTTCGATCTTCTCTGGGACGAGCTTGCGCGGCTCAGGCCGGAAAGTCCGATTCTGGCGCGGATAGGCGCGGACTCTGGCAGCTTCCCCAAAGCGCGGCACCGTATCCCCATGGGAAGTCAGGACAAGGCGGCAAACCCCGCGGAGTTTCGGGCGTGGGCAGAGAAAACAGCCGCCGGAACCTTTCTGGTGCAATATAAACTGGACGGCGCCAGTCTTGAACTGCAATACGAATCCGGTAAGCTCGTTAAGGCGATTACCCGAGGCGACGGGGTTACGGGGGACGAGATAACGCGGAACGCCAGGCGCATGAAAGGGGTGGCGGCGGAGCTGGACATACCCTTTAGCGGCGGGGTTCGCGGGGAAGTGGTGATGACCCGTGAAGTCTGGAAAGAAAAGTACGCGGAAAAGGCGAACTGTAGAAACGCGGCCAACGGCATTATGCGCCGGAAAGACGGGGAGGGCTGCGAAGACCTGCGCCTCATAACCTACGACGCGGCTGCTTTCGGGGACGACGGGTTTTTTGAGGACGAAGCCCGAAAGGTCGCGTGGCTTAAGGAGCGGGGTTTCGCGGTTGCCGTAACCGTCGAGCTTTCCGATGTCGAGGCCATTATCGAGTACCGGCGGAACATAGCCTTAGCGCGGGAGAGCCTGCCTGTGGATATTGACGGGCTTGTGGTAAAGGACAGGACCACCGATATGGCGGATCTAAGGCGCGGGAGACCGGAGCGGCAGATAGCCTTCAAGTTCGATCTCGAAGTCGCGTACAGCATCCTGCGGGACGTGGAATGGAGCGAATCCGGCACGACCTACACGCCTGTCGGCGTGGTTGATCCGGTGCGTATCGCGGGAACCGCGGTGCAGAGGGCAAATCTCAACAACCCCGCCATGATACGCGCGCTGGGTCTTAAAATCGGGTCCGCGGTTTCGGTGGTCAAGCGGGGGGAGATTATTCCCAAAATCGAGGGGCTGGCGCCTTCGGGGGTTCTTCCGGCCCGCGGGGAGCGGGACATCGTGTTTCCCGAGCGCTGCGAGACCTGCGGTTCCGCTCTGGAAGACGCCGGGACCCGTCTCTTCTGTCCCAATCAGAAATGTCCCAAACGCCTCCTTCACCGGCTTCAGAAATGGGTCGGGGTTCTGGATATTCGGGAATTGGGGGACAAGCTCCTGCGGCAGCTCTTTGAAAGGGGGCGCGTGCGGAGGATACCGGACTTCTATACGCTCTCCCCGGAAGAACTGGCGGACTTCGAGCGCATGGGGGACGCCTCGGCTGCGAAGGTGGCGCGTCATATCCGAACGAAGCGGGAGCTGCCCCTTGCGGTGTTTATCGCGGGCTTTGATTTTGAGGGGGTAGGCGGGACGATTATGGAAAAAGTAGTTGCCGCGGGCTTTGACACGCTGGAGAAACTGCGCGGCGCCACGGAGGAGGATCTTGCGGACGTGTACGGGCTGGGCGGGATTACGGCCCGGATTATTGTCGAGGGGCTTAAGGAGACGGTTCTTGAGATGGACGAGACGCTTGCCGCGGGGGTCGTTACCGTTGCCGCGCCGCCTGCGGGCAATCTGCCGCTCAAAGGGTTCTCTTTCTGTTTTACCGGCGAACTTTCCGGTATGAAAAGGAGCGAGGCCGAGGAGAAGGCGCGTTCTCTGGGCGCCGTCGCCAAGTCTTCGGTGGGTAAGGACCTTTCGTTTCTTGTTACCAACAACCCGACGTCCGACTCTTCCAAAAACAAAAAAGCGCGGAGCCTGGGTATTCCGGTGATAGACGAGAAAGACTTTGCCGCGATTTTACAGGACCCGTCCCGCGCCGCCCTCTACAAGCAGCCTCCGGCTGTTCCGGCAGGGCCGCCCAGCCTCCGGCTGTTTTAAACAGGGCCGCCTGTTGCTTCAATAGAGGTGCAACACCGTCTCCGACGGCTTCAAACAGGGCCGCCTGTTGTTTCCGAATGATGCAACACCTTGTCCGTTGAGCAATCTGGCTACTGTTAAGGCGCGGCTACGCTTCGCGCAGCCCGCCGCGGTTCGGGAGCAGTGCGTTGTTATGCGCAGCAGCCTCCGCACCTTTCAGGCGGTTTCACGGCTACTTTAGACAGTCTCCCAACCAATACGCGCCGAATTCCCGCCATGACAAACGTGCGCCCCGCCAACATAAACGGGAGCCCGTCCAACATAAACGGGAGCCCGTCCAACATAAACGGGAGCCCGTCCAGAGTAAACGGGAGCCCGTCCAACATAAACGGGAGCCCGTCCAGAGTAAACGGGAGCCCGTCCGAAGTAAACGGGAGCCCGTCCAAGGTAAACGGGAGCCCGTCCGTCGTAAACGTGCGCAAAACTACCCTATCCTTACATAAAACCGCCCTATCCTTACGCGGGGACGATTTGTTCCTGGTCAAGAATGAGTTGTTCCTGGTCAAGAATGAAGTATTCCTGGTCAGAAATGAAGTGTTCCTGGTCAGAAATGAAGTGTTCCTGGTCAGAAATGAAGTATTCCTGGTCA
>JAITHR010000172.1 GCA_031279895.1 Spirochaetaceae bacterium | reverse complement strand
GGTATACTCTGATTTCATTGGAATAATGAAACGATATGCACCTAACAAAAACCCATGGACTACCATACCCCGCGCCTCCGCGCCGCGCGCTTTGCTGCCGGCGTTTTTCGGTATCCCGTACCGGACGCAGGAGACCCTATGCTTAAAGGCCGGCACCTTATCGGCCCGGGAGACTTCACGATTGAAGAGTTGGACAGTCTCTTTTGTCTTGCCGAACGTATCCAGGACGACCCGCGGTATCTGCGCAAGGCGTGCGAAGGCAAGGTGCTGGCCACCCTGTTCTTCGAGCCGAGCACCCGCACCCGCCTCAGTTTCGAGGCCGCCATGCTCCGTCTGGGCGGAAACTGCCTGGGGTTCGCCGAACCCGGCTCAAGCTCCGCGGCAAAAGGGGAAAGCCTCGCGGACACGGCGCGTATCGTCTCCGGTTACGCCGACGCCATTGTCATGCGGAACCCCAAAGAGGGCGCGGCGCTCCTCGCGTCCCGCTACGCCGCGGTGCCGGTCATAAACGCCGGGGACGGCGGCCACCACCACCCCACCCAAACGCTCACGGACCTCCTTACGATAAAGCGTCTCCGCGGGGCGGTCGCCGGACTCACCGTGGGGTTCTGCGGGGACCTCAAGTTCGGGCGCACGGTCCACTCCCTCGCGAAAGCCCTGACCCGCTACCCCCGGATAGAAACCGTTTTCATCTCGCCGCCGGAACTTCGGGCGCCGGATTATATCAAAGCGGAACTGGGCGCGCCGTTTCTGGAAACCGACAGCCTCGAAAAGGTCATCGGGGAACTGGATATACTGTACATGACGCGGGTGCAGCGGGAGCGCTTCTTTAACGAGGAGGAGTATATCCGCCTCAAGGACAGCTACATCCTCACCAAAGAGAAGATGCGCCTTGCCAAAAAGGATCTTATCATCCTCCACCCCTTGCCGCGCCTCAACGAAATCGCGCCGGAAGTTGACGAGGACCCGCGGGCGGCGTACTTCAAACAGGCGGTCTACGGTATGTTCGTCCGTATGGCCCTGCTCTCTTCGATTTTAGGATGCGTGTAATATGCTGAACATAGAGAAAATAAAGAACGGGATCGTCATCGATCATATCAGGGCCGGACAGGGCATACGGGTCTTTAACTGGCTCGGACTGGACAAGAAGCCGTACACCGTGGCGTTTGTGGTGAACGCCACCTCAAGCGTCATGGGGCGCAAGGACGTTATCAAGATTGACAGCGTTATGAGTATCAACTTCGCCATTCTGGGGCTTATCGACCCGAATATCACCGTAAACATCATCGAAGACGAGCGGATTACCAAAAAGATTTCCCTCGAACTCCCCAAACAGGTTGAGAACGTGCTTGTCTGCAAAAACCCCCGCTGTATTACCTCTGCCGAGACGTATGTACCCCATGTTTTTTTTCTTGAGAACCCGGAACTCAGGACGTACCGCTGCGAGTATTGCGATGAAATCATATCGGTCGGCGATTTTTTCAAATGAGTTTTCCGCCGGTTTTCCGGCGGCGGGAAAGCTTTTTAAGAATATACGCATTGTTGACGAAAAGACCGACCTGACCGGCGCGGTATTCGTCGAGCGCGGGATCATCAGCGCGGTCATCCCGCAGGGCTGCCCGCTCCCCCGGGGCGCCGCGCTCGTGGTTGACGGCGCGGCGCTGGGGGGTGCGCCGGTTCTTATGCCCGCGTTTATCGACCTCCACGCCCATTTCCGGGACCCCGGGTGGCCCGCGAAGGAAACGCTTGAGTCCGCGTGCCTCGCGGCTTTCCGCGGCGGGTACGGCACCGTGGTCTGCATGGCCAACACCATGCCGGTTACGGATACCTTCGCGGCGGCGCGGGCACTCAGAAAACGCGCCGCCGCGCTGGGCCTTATCGACCTCTACCCCGCGCTGTCCCTTACGAGGGGCATGGAGGGAACGTCCCTCTCGGATATAACGGCCCCGCTCCCTCCTCCGGGGGAGAACCCCACGCTGCTTCTCTCGGAAGACGGGAAGGACGTGGAATCGGACGTGGTTTTTCTGGCGGCCCTCGCGGAGGCGCGGCGTCTGGGGCTTCCGGTTTCCTGCCACTGCGAGGCGCCGGGCGCGGAAGACAGCGTAAGCGCGGAGAACCGCGGCGTGCGGCGGGTGATTGACCTTATGCGGCGCGTCGAAGGCGTCAGATGCCACATCGCCCACGTTTCAACCGGCGCTGCGGCGGCCATGCTGCGGGAAGCCAAAGCCCGCGGGCTCGCGCTTACAGGCGAGGCCGCGCCGCACCATATCGCGCTTACCGCGGCTGACGCGGAACGCCTGGGCGCGGCGTCCCGGGGGCGGGTCAACCCGCCGCTCCGCAGCGAGGAGGACCGGCGCGCCCTTATCGAGGCGGTGCGGGACGGGACGATCGACGCTGTCGCCACGGACCACGCGCCCCACACGGACGCGGACAAAGAGGCCGGCGCCCCGGGGTTTATCGGGCTTGAAACGAGTTTCAGCGTGTGTTTTACCGAGCTTGTCCTTAAGGCCGGTCTGCCCCTTTCCCGCCTCTCTGCCCTTATGAGTGCGGCGCCCGCCCGCATACTGGGACTGGTCGACCGGGGCCTTATCGCTCCGGGCCTCCGTGCGGACCTCACGATCGTTGACCTGGAAGCGCCGGCATATACCGGCCCTTTCGCCTCCAGAGGAAACAACACCCCCTTTCACCCGCCGCAGCCTCCGGCTGTTTCATAAGCGTCATGCAGGGCGCCTGTAAGCAGTCAACGACTACTTTGCCGCACTGCACAGGAAGATTTTGGAACCGCCGCCTCCGGTAACTCTTTTATTCATAGAGAGTTAGAGATACGCCTCCTCGCTTTGGAGACAGGGAATTCCGTCACAGAAACACGTATTTCCGTCACGGGAGGTGACTCACAAAGTATGATGCGGGATAAGCGGGGTAAATCGACGGAGCGGGCGAAGAAGGTTACTATGAATAATGGTAATACCTATAACACTCAAATGCCCGCACTGCCGCAACGCTATGATAGTCAAAAACGGGAAAAAACGCGACGGGTCCCGGAATTACCGCCGTAAAAACTGCGGACGAAAGTTTGTAAGCGACTTTCAAAAAATCTATCGGGGAAGTCTCTCAACAATAAATCAGAGTAGCGGATATATGCTGGCTATAGGAAACAGCGTCGGAAAAACACGGGATGCGCCCGTTATAAGCGTCAGCAAGGTCTTAAAAGTCATCTCCGCCTCAAAATACAGTCTAGAAACAGGCAAAGAACGCTACGACCGCCTTGAAACGGACGAGTTTTATACATATATCGGGAATAAAAAGAACAAATTACGGCTTCTCTATGCCTGTCATCGGGAAAGCGGGATCCGAAACGGCGTTTGCCGCGGATAAAACACTGACAGGTAAGGCGCATACGGTAGGA
>JAITHR010000079.1 GCA_031279895.1 Spirochaetaceae bacterium | reverse complement strand
GGAAACAGGCGTGGTCGCTGCGGGGAGACTGCGCCCCTAAGCGGGCGGAGACTGGTTTGTCGCGCTGTGCGGGACGCTTTTGTGCCGCCGGAGGCTGCGCGAAGCGTAGCCGCGCCTAAACAGTAGCCAGCCCGCTCACCGGACAAGGTGTTGCACCGTTCGGAAGCAACAGGCGGCCATGCTGAAGCCGTCGGAGACGGGCCGGAGGCTGGGGCGCATAACAACGCACGGCTCCCGAACCGTCGGAGGCTGCGCGAGAGCGTAGCCGCGCCTAAGTAGCAACCAGATTGCTTAATGGACACGGTGTTGCACCTCTTTGAAGCAACAGGCGGCCATGCTGTGCCTCCGGCGCCGCCGGTTGCACCGTTCGGAAGCAACAGGCGGCCATGTTTGAAGCCGTCGGAGACGGCTGGACAGGGGCGGGGGCTTTGTAGTAGAGTTAAGAAATCGCATGGACAGGCTCTGGAAACGTCCGGTGCGGACGGTTCGGGGCGGGCGGCGCGAAACTTTCAAAAAACTTCAGGCGCGGGGCGGCTGCATGAGCGGGTATATTGCATTTGAGCGGGTTTCCAAATACTACGGCGCCGGGGAACACAAAATTATCGCGGCGGACAACATGAGTTTTACGATAGAAAAAAGTGAATTCTGCGTTATCGCAGGCCCGAGCGGAGCCGGAAAGACCACCCTGCTCAATATGCTCGGAGGTATGGACTCCTGCGACAGCGGGTCAATCACCCTGGACCACACTGACATAAGTTGCATGAAAGAGCGGGAGCTTACGGACTACCGGCGCTACGACGTGGGGTTCGTGTTCCAGTTTTATAACCTCATCCAGAACCTCACGGCCCTTGAGAACGTGGAGCTGGCCTCGGAGATCTGCCGGAACCCCCTTAACCCCAAAGAAACTCTGGCCGCCGTGGGGCTTGGGGAGCGGATGTATAACTTTCCGGCACAGCTGTCTGGAGGGGAACAGCAGCGGGTCTCCATTGCGCGGGCGCTTGCCAAAAACCCCAAGATACTCCTCTGCGACGAACCGACCGGCGCGCTGGATTACCAGACCGGCAAACACATTCTGAAGCTTCTTATGGACAGCTGCCGGAGAACCGGCAAGACCGTCATTGTTATCACCCACAATCAGGCTATTACCCAGATGGCCGACCGGATTATGCGCATCAGGAACGGCAGGATACAGAGCTCGGACAAAAACCCCTGTCCACTGGCGGTGGAACAGATAGAATGGTGAGCGTCGGGAAAACCTACGGCAAAGCCATCCTCCGGGAAATACGCTTCACCCTGGGGCGCTTCACGGCGCTCTTCGGTATCGTGGCGCTGGGCGTGGGGTTTCTGGCCGGGCTTCTTGCCACCACGCCGGACCTCAAGGTTTCTATGGACCGGTACTTCGACCGCGCCGCCATGATGGACGTGTGGATTAAAGGCACCATGGGGTTCACGGCGCGGGACGCGGCGCTCCTCCGGGCGGCGCCGGAGTTTGACCGCGTGCTTCCGGCGTATGTTACCGACGCGCTCGTTACCACCGGCAGGGACGAGGCGCTTGCCGCACGGATATACGGCCTTCCCCTGGAAAAGGTTCTGCTCTCAAACACGGACGCCGACGCGCCGGAAGTAACGGAGGGCGCGGACCAGGGGGTCAACAAGATGGAGATTATCGAGGGCCGGGCGCCGGAGCGGGATGACGAGTGTCTGGTTCAGGAGGGCGGCGGGTATCTTTCGTCCCTTGAAACCGGCGCGTCCGTTACGGTTGCCGGGGAAGATACCGGCGCCTACGCGGTTACGCGCTTTATCGTTACCGGCGTGGTGAGATGCCCGCTCTATATCTCCACCGAGCGGGAACCCTGCGGCATCGGGAACGGGAGGCTGGCGCTGGTTCTCTACGTGCGGGAGGCGGCCTACGCGCTTCCGGCGTACACGGACATTTATAGTACCGTGAAAGGCGCCGCGTCCCTTACGAGCTTCACGGGGCCCTACGAGCGGCTCGTGGAAAAGGCCATGCAAAGGGCGCGTCAGGCCGGAGCGGATAGGGCCGCGAGCCGGCGGGAAGAGGTTGTCGCGAACGCCGGCGGGCTTACCGAGGCGGAGCTGGCCGGGGCCGAGGCCGCGTACCGCGAGGCAAAGCGCTCGGCTGAGGCGGAACTCGCGGCTGCGCGGGAGAAACTGGACGCCGGCGCCGCGGAGATTGCGCGGGGGGAGGCGGAGATTGCGCGGTCAGAGGACGCGCTGGAAGCGGGGGAGCTGGCGTTTGCGGAGAAGCGGGATCCGGCGCTGCGGGAGATTGCGGAATCCGAGGACGCGCTGGAAGCGGGCGGGCGGGAGATTGCCGAAGCCCGGCGCCGGCTCTCGGAAAACAAGGCGCTCCTTGACGCGGCACGGGAGCAGGTGGAGAAACACCGGGGGAAATGGTATCTCTTTTTTTCCCGCGGTGCCCGCGAGCGCATCGACCGGTACGACGCGGGGCTCGCGTCCTATACCGCGGGCCTGGACGCCCTGTCCGCCAAAGAGCGGGAGTTGCGGGAAGCGCGGGAAACGCTTGCCGCCGGAAAGCAGGCGGCTTTGGCGGAGTTTTCCCGGGCCGAAGCGGAGTTTGCCAAAGCCCGGCACGAACTCGCCGACGGACGGGCGCGGCTTCTCGCGGCGCGCGGCCGCCTTCGGGAGGGCGAGGCGGAGTACCGGAAGCGGCGGGATGCGGCTGAGGCCGGCCTTGCGGACGCGGGACGGCAGCTGGAGCTTGCCAAACAAAGCCTCGCGGATAATCCGGCGCCCCTCCCCCAATGGTACGTGCTTAACCGGAACGCCAACGTGGGGTGCGCGAACTACAAGGCCAACGTGGAGAAAATCGCCGACGTAGCCGCCGTGTTCCCCCTCTTTTTCATCCTTATCGCCGCGCTCGTGGCGCTTACCACCATGACGCGCATGGTGGAGGAGGAGCGCGTCGAGATAGGAACCCTGAAAGCCCTGGGCTACCATAAACGGGCCATCCTCCTAAAGTATCTGGTGTACTGCGCCCTCACCGGCGCGCTCGGCTCCGCGGCGGGCATGGTTTCCGGCTTCCGGGGGCTTCCGCTCATCATCTACAACGCCTTTTCCGCCATCTACCGCCTGCCGCGCCTTGTAACCGAGTTCAACGTGCCTTTCGCCCTTATTTCCTGCGGGCTCGTGCTGGCCGGCACCACCGGCGCCACGGTCTACGCCTGTTACCGCTCCCTGTGGGAAACCCCGGCGCGTCTTATGATCCCCCGTCCGCCCGCGTCGGGCAAGCGGATATTCCTCGAATATATGCCGTTTCTCTGGAACCGGATGAAGTTTACCCACAAGGTAACGGCGCGAAACCTTATCCGGCAGAAAAAGCACTTCTTTATGACCATGACCGGCATCGCCGGCTGCACGGCCCTTATGGTGGCGGCCTTCGGCCTGCGGGATTCCATGACCGACATTGCCGAAACCCAGTTCGAGGATCTTTTCCGCTACGACCTCCAGATAGAACTCCGCTCCGCCGGCGCGCTTAAAACCGCGCCCCTCCCGCGGAACAGCACCGCCGCTGCCACCGAAGGGGGCTTTATCCTCAAGGGATCCGAGCGCTTTGCCATCGGCATCACGGTTCCCCAAAACCCTGAGAGCCTTTCAAACCTTATTACCCTGCGGGAGCGGCGGACCGGCGCGCCGCTCCTTTTCTCCGACACCCAGACCATACTGACCGAAAAGATAGCCGAGCGCCTGGGGCTTTCCGCGGGCGACGTTTTCACGCTGGAGAACGCGCAGGGGATACGGGGGGACGTTACCCTCTCGGCTGTTACCGAGAACTACGTGGGGGCTTTTTCCTACATAGGCGGGAACGTGTACCGGGAAACCTTTGGAAGCCCGCCGGCTTTCCGCACGGTTTTCGCGTACACCGGTATACGGGACGAGGAGGAGCGGGACGCCTTCCTCGCGGCGCTCCTCTCTGACGGGGAGGTTATGTCCGCCGAGTTTACCGCCCGTATCCGGGAGTCCTACCGCACCCTTCTCGGCAGCATAGGCTTTGTGGTGCTGGTATTGATATTCGCCGCCGGGGGCCTTGCGGTAATCGTGCTGTACAACCTTACCAACATCAATATCAACGAGCGGAAGCGGGAGATCGCCACGCTGCGGGTTCTGGGCTTTCACCGCGGCGAGGCCGCGGCGTATATCTTTCGGGAGATAACCGTGCTGAGTCTCGCCGGCGCCTTTGTGGGCCTCTGCGCCGGCATTCCCCTGCACGGCTTTATTATCGGCGTGGCGGAGAACCCGGACCTGATGTTCGGAAGGCGGATCGCGCCGCTTAGTTTCGTGCTCTCCGGCGGCATAACCCTGTTTTTCTCTTTTATCGTTGACCTTTTCATGCTCAAAAAGCTCGACTCCATAAAGATGGCGGACTCCATGAAAGCCTCCGACTAGCCGCAGCCTCCGGCTGTTTCAAACACTGTTGTTTCTTAATGGTGCAACACCGTGTCCGGTTACTTCACTGGTTGCTACCCAGGCGCGGCTACGCCCGCGCAGCCTCCGACGGTTCGAGGGTTGCGCGTTGTTGTGCGTAGTAAGGGGCGGGTCGTTGTTCGGGGCGCGGCGCAGCCTCCGGCTGTTTCATAAGCTTCCCGCTATGCGACCCGCAGCCGGCGTATTCCGCTTACCGCCAGCGGCGGAGGCAAAAAGCGTCCTGCCACGCGCCTCACAGCAGTCTCCGTCCGCTTACAGGCGCGGCGCAGCCTCCGGCTGTTTCATAAGCTTCCCGTTACCGCGGCAAAGTACGCGCAGTCCGCTTACCGCACGCCGCCTTGAAACATCACCGTCTCCGACGGCCCGCCGGCGGCGGGTGGTACAAAAGCGTCCTGCCACGCGCCTCACAGCAGTCTCCGTCCGCTTAAAGGCACGGCGCAGCCTCCGGCTGTTTCATAAGCTTCCCGCACAGCGCGACAAAGCGGGCGCAGTCCGCTTACCGCACGCCACCTTGAAACATCACCGTCTCCGACGGCTTCATAAGCGTCCCGCACAGCGCGACAAAGCGGGCGCAGTCCGCTTACCGCACGCCACCTTGAAACATCAATGTTTTACTCCGAAACATCAATGTTTACGGAGTAAAAGAATGTCCTTCTGGAGCAAAAGGACATTCTTCTGGAGCAAAATGAATTCTTTACGGAGCAAAATGAATTCATTCTGAAGCGGAATTACGTCGTTTAGAGGCGTGAATACGTCGTTTAGAGGCGTGAATACGTTGCTTCGGGGCGCGGATGGTATGCGGACGGAATGGCGTGATGGCGCGGGGCGGGAAGCTTATGAAACAGCCGGAGGCTGCGGAGACGGGCCGGCGGTATGCGGACGGAATGGCTGAGGGCGCGGCGCGGGAAGCTTATGAAACAGCCGGAGGCTGCGGAGGCGGCTAGAGGTGGTAAAAGGTATACCCTATGCCGGCGGGGGTTACGGTTACAGAGCAATAGGTCCCGGTGCTTTTGAAGTCTTCAAGGGTGAGGTACTTGACGCCGCCGAGGGTTTTGCTAATCCGCTTGTGCGCGTGGCCCGTAAACAGGGCAGCGCACCGGCCCTCAAGAACCGACAGTATCCGCGCCCGCTCCCGCAAATCGGTAATCGTCTGTAAATCGGTGATGCTTTCGGTAAAAAGGTTGGTATGGGTAAAGACAAACACGCGGCCCCGCGCCGCCTCCAGTTCCGCGTCGAGCCATCCTATCTGGCTTGAGCCGAAAAAAGCGTTCGCCGAATCGAGTATAAGGAGCGCGTCGCGATTCCCGCCGGTCTCTATCTCTATTTTATACGACGTGGACCCGACGAGATCCCTCCATACGGGCCAGTTGTTATGGTATATGTCGTGGTTTCCTATGACCGGATAGCAGGGAACCTGAAAGGACCGTACTGTGTTGATAAACGTTTCGAGGTCCTCCGCCCTCCCGTTCTGGGTTATGTCCCCCAGCACCGCCACGAACCGCACCGCCGGATCAGAGGCGACGACCTCCCGAAGGCGGTCAAGGCCGAAGGCGTTCCCGTTTTCGATATGCGTGTCGGTAAGCACGATGAAAGAGTAGGAAGAGCCGGCAAGCAGGAGGGAGCGCTCCTCCGGCAGGATGAAACGGAAGGTGTTCCGGTATTTCAAGCGGTCGTCGAGGTCGCTTGAGGCAAAGACGCCCAGTATATCGATGTCGCACCCCTGAAGGAACAGGGAAACAAGGGAAAGGAGAAACACCCGGATTACCATTTGAAGACCAGCCCGCCGCGGTAGGAGAAGCCGTAGTAGGTTGCCGCAAGCCCCACGCTGCCGCTTTGGTACAGGGTAACTTCGTTTATAATGAAACACCGCCGGCTTAGGCCGAAGGCGCTGTACAGCGTGAGGGAGTAGGATCCCATGGTGCCGGACACGAAGTCCGTTATGTTCGTTACCCGCAGGCCCACGCGCCCCCGCTCCGTGTGGTAGGCGTTGATATAGGAGGAGAGGGCGAAGACCGGCTCGATGATAACCGCCTCGCGGTTAAACAGGGTGAAGTGCCACGCCGGGCCTATGGCGGTTCCCGCCCAGCGCCCGTTGAGGGAGACCAGGGGAAGCGCCGTGTGGCTGTGGGTTTTATACTTCGGAAGGCCGTTGTAGATATAGTGGAGGCTTAGGACAAGGGGGACGGTTTTGAGGGGAACCGACAGGTCCGCCTTGCCGAAGGCTTTGATGTCGAGCGCCTGGCCCAGGACCCCAAGGGAGACGCCGGCGCGGACCGTTACGATTGTATGGAGGCTGAGGGAGCCGAAGGAGGAGAAGCTTACGCCTGACGGGAAGACGCGGTTTGATTCCGGCATAAAATCAAACCCCAGGGAATATCCCGCGGGCTTCCACGCGCAAAGGGAGGCGCCGGATACGAGCATGAAAAAGGCGAACCAGAGCGGGCAAAGAAGCCCGCAGGCGCGGCGCGGTTTTGTTTTCGGTTTCGGTTTCGTTTTCACGGGATTACGTTTCCGACCGCCGCAAGCGCGTGCCGGAAACAGCCGTACAGCACCGCAAGGGGTTCAAACTTATAGACCTGTATGGCGGTTTTGTCAAAAAGCACCGGTATATTAGGCGGATACTCGTCGTCCCCCTCGTAGTACACGATTTTTACCGGCATTTTGGGGAAGAGCGCGTAATGCCAGCGCCCCGCGCCTTCCGGCAGAAAGCCCAGCGCCTCCCCGACGCGCCCCAGTTTCTCCGGCGAGTCCCCGTACACGTGTACCAGCGGGTCGTCCCAGGCGGGCCGGTTGTCAAAAACGCCGTGGGAGAAATGGCTAAGGAGGCAGAAGTCGTTCACAGGCTCCCCGTTGAAACCGGAGAGGAGGTAGTAGCCCAGCACACTTTTGAGGTTGTGCTCAAAGCCCTCCGAACCGACGGTCCAAGGCACGAGGCTGTCTGTAAGAGAGATGCCGTCTTTGGCGATACGGTACGTTCTTCCCAGAAAACCAATCGACGCGGCGTCGCGCGCCGCCGTTGAGAGCCCCATACGCGCCGCATTTCCCGCAATATCGCACGCCTGCAATAAGTGTACGACCCATTGGTACGTTGCCTCGTACCCTCTCTGTTCTTTTTTCTCTTCTTTTCCCATTTCCCCAGCCTCCGCAGCCTCCGGCCCGCCTCCGGCGGTTTCATAAGCTTCCCGCAAAGCGGCTTTCAGCAGCCTCCGGCTGTTTCATAAGCGTCCTGCAAAGCGGCTTTCAGCTGTCAACGACTGCTTAGCCGCGCCGTCTCCGGCCTGCCGGCGGCCTGACTTGAAATGTACGGGCCGCACGATAAAATGTCAACCCGCCCCGTCGCGCCCGCGTTGTTTCGCGCCGGACTTGCGTTATTCCGTGCCGGTTTTGCGCTGTTTCATGCCGGCTCTTACTTGAACCGAGCCTCAAAGCGGACGCCGACTGCTTAGAGGCTCGGCGCATGACGCTTATGAAACCGCCGGAGGCGGGCGGGAAGCTTGTGTGCCTCCGCCGCCGGCGGGCAGGAGGCGGGTTGCAAGGATAGGTGATACGGGGGTATACTTAAGCCGATACTATGGCGGAATACCGGAAAAAGAAAAAGGGAAAAATATGAATATACAGGTGGCCGACTGGACCGAGTTCGCCGAAAGCGGTTCCGGGCGCCTTCTTGGGAGAACCGCGGTAACTGTCGGCGTTTTTGACGGGGTGCATAGAGGCCACCAGGCGCTCATAGAAAAAATAGTCCGGCACGGCGCCGAACCTGCGGTCATTACGTTCAGACGCAGCCCCAAACAGGTCTTGTACCCCGACACCGCAGGCGCGGCTATCCTCAGCCTCCGGCAGAAACTCCGAATCTTTGAGGAACTGGGGGTTTCCCATACAATCCTTATTGACTTTTCAGAACATTTCAGTAAGCTGAGGGGGCGGGATTTCATTGAGATCCTGATACGGCAGGGCGCGGTGAGCTATCTTGCGGTGGGCAGCAACTTCCGGTGCGGCTTCGGTCTTGATACCGACGCGGCACTTATTAAAACCCGCTACGAGACGGCGGAGATTCGGATTGAGGTGGTGCCGCCGGTACGGGACGCAACGGGTCCCATAAGCTCAAGCCGTATCCGCGCCGCCATTACCGCGGGAGACCTTAAGTCCGCGGCAGCCGCCCTTGGAAGAAACGTGGCGCTTGACCTGCGGGGTTTTAAAACCTTTCGGGAAGGGGGCGGGACGGCGTTTCACCCGATCGGACGGGCGGTTCCCCCGGACGGGCGGTATTCGGTGATGGTAAACGGGAAAACAAGCGGGAAAAACAAAGGAAAAGAAGCGGAGATAACGATAAAACACGGAAACGTGTGTATCCCGCCTGATTTCGAGGGGAATTTCGATGCGGTAACGGACATTGAATTCATTTCTGTTTTCTAAGGAGAATAACAATATGGCATTACAAAAGGAAAAGACGGCGGAGATCGTTGCCGAGTTCGGTAAAAGCGAAAAGAATACCGGCAAGTCGGAGGTGCAGGTCGCGCTGTTGACCGAGCGGATAAACCAGCTTACAGAGCATTGCAAGCGGTTTAAGAAAGATAAATCCAGCCAGCGGGGGTTGTTAATCCTCGTGGGGAAGCGGCGGCGTATGCTCAAGTATGTACAGCGTATTGACGTGGAGCGATACCGCACCCTGATTAAAGCCCT